>CAMYNO010000368.1 GCA_947259815.1 uncultured Parvularculaceae bacterium | reverse complement strand
GTCGACGCCATACGCAGCATTCTCGGCCTGAATGTGATGATGCTTGTGGTCTTCGGCGCGGCGATGACGGTGTTCGGCGTCGTGCCGGTCCTCGCAGCCTACTTGCCGGTCATTATTGTCGCGTCGGCCGTTGGCGGGTGGCTTTTTTATGTTCAGCACCAATTCGAGGACGCTTATTGGCGCAGAACAGAAGACTGGGACTTTCACACGTCGTCAGTGTCGGGCAGTTCGTATTATGAGCTGCCGACGATCCTGAACTGGTTCACCGGCAATATCGGTTTGCACCATATTCATCATCTGTGCAGCCGCATCCCAAACCATCGCCTTCAGGAATGTTCCGAGGCTTTTCCAGAACTAAACGCCATAGCCAAGCGCATCACCTTCCGCGAGAGCCTGGAATGCTGGCGCTATTCCCTGTGGGATGAAGAAAAAGGCATGATGGTCGGCTTTCGCGATATTCCGCAAAGACATTAAACAGACGATGTGTTGGATCGGCGCCGGGCGCTTGCCCGACGCACAGACCAACTGGCGACGAGGGCGAGGCAGCCCCGGCGACCCGGGAAAAGTCACCTCTCGGTACAAAAATCCGCTTGAAATTTTTTTATTTTAGCGCATTTGAATCGCCGGTTAAGCGGGCCAGTTCTGTCGGGACAAGACGGTTCCACGTCGATACTAACGCAGACATTCCATTGGCCCTCTTACAATCGGAGTTTCAGGGAAATGATGCTCGTTAGAACCTACATCGCCCCCAGCACCGTGGAGGGCGTGGGCGTATTTGCGGCGGAGCCGATCAAAACCGGTCAGTTGATCTGGCGCCTCGAACCGGAATTCGACCGTATGCTTTCGAAAAACTGGCTGCTATCAGCGCCAAGCCATTTCAGCGAATTCATAGCCCGCTACGCCTATCCGGCGCCCAATGACCCGGAGACCCTGGTGCTGGAAATCGACAATGGGCGCTTCATGAACCACAGCAATTCACCGAATACGGATTTCACCAAAATCACTGAAGGCTATGCGAAAGCGGCCATAAGAGAGGGCGAGGAACTGGTCTGTAACTACAATGAATTCGATCCGATGCACGAATTGCTGCCATCGTTCCTGACTGGCGGATCGCACCGGGCGGATCATCCAGGACCACGCCATTAACGATTCGGTTCGCTCTTGGCCGGCTTTCAAGGGCGCGCCGAAAATAATTCTTTGGGTCTTCACTTGCAATTAACCTTGGGCTGCGCGATATGCACGCCATTGGCCGCGTGTAGCGGGAGCCGCCAACAAGGCGAATCTACTCCCATCGGCCATTCACCCTGACAATCAGGCGCCCAGACACGCGGGTTCCTATTTGGAACCCGGATGTGCTTTGCGCGCGTTTGCAAAAACGCCATGCGCGGGCCCCAGAAAGAATATTGTGACGACCTTTAGTAAACTCGGCCTTTCACGGCCAATCCTCTCAGCCTTGGCTAAAGAGGGCCACGAAACGCCAACCCCTATTCAGACAAAAGCGATTCCCGCCCTTCTCGCCGGCCATGATTTGCTGGGCCTTGCCCAGACCGGCTCCGGCAAGACGGCGGCCTTTACGCTGCCCTTGCTGCACAAATTGTCTGAAACCCCGGGCAAAGCGCAGTCCATGCGCCCGCGCGCCCTCATCCTGACGCCAACCCGCGAGCTTGCCGGCCAAGTGCGAGAACGCGTCGCCGCCTATGGCGCGCAAACGAAACTTCGCAACGGACTTGTTATCGGCGGGGCGCCCATCGCCAAGCAGAAACACATGCTCCGCCGCGGCGTCGATATTCTGATCGCAACGCCCGGCCGGCTCGAAGATTTAATGAAGCAGAAGGCCGTCCACCTCGACGCCGTTGAGATCCTCGTCCTCGATGAGGTCGACCAGATGCTCGACATGGGGTTCATCCATGCGATCCGCGCCATCACTGCAAAGCTTCCTGAGAACCGCCAGAGCGTTTTCTTCTCCGCGACAATGCCGCGGGAGATTGCGCGCCTTGCCAATGCCTTGCTGAACGATCCGGTGCGCGTCGATGTAAAAGCGGAAGCGCGCCCCAAGATAGCTCAATCGGTTTTGTTTGTGGGCAAGTCAGAGAAAATGGGCGCCCTCATCAAAATCGCCGGCGAAGACGCGTTCACATGCGGACTTGTTTTCTCCCGGACCAAACACGGCGCCGACAAGATTACGAAATCCCTTAACGCCGCCGGCTTTTCAGCCCAGGCAATCCACGGCAACCGAAGCCAGGGCCAGCGCGAACGCGCGCTCAAAGCGTTCAAACGCGGTGACACCCGCATTCTGGTCGCAACAGATATCGCGGCGCGCGGTATTGATATTCAGGGTGTTTCCCATGTCATCAATTACGATCTGCCGAACGTGCCGGAAACTTATGTTCATCGCATCGGCAGGACCGCGCGCGCCGGCGCCGCAGGAATTGCGATCTCCCTGTGCAGTCCCGAAGAGCGAAGCGAATTGCGCAATATTGAGCGGCTGACTGGCGAACGCTTTGGCAGCTCAAACAATGAAAAACGCAAACCGCGCCCGACGCAAAAACGTTTTCAAAAAAATACGCGCAAACCGCAACGCAAACCACAGCGCTCACGCCCGAAGGTAGACAGCGCCATTGTTCGCGAAGCTGACAAGGCCGTCGCTGGCCTGTCCTTCATGAAGCAAGCGGACTAATCGCTTATTTTAGCGTTTTCCAATTCAGCGTAATTGGTTTCGAGAGGTGGCCCGCTGATGATTGCTGGCGGTCCACCCATACGGTAACGCGCATGCAGGGATTTTCTTGTGGTGCCGCAAGAGAGGCTCGAACTCCCGACCCCCTGATTACAAATCAGGTGCTCTAGAATTCAAGCCAATCCATAATCGTCCGCAACATTTCCGAAAAACCGCTTATTTGCTTGCTTTTTTCTCCGTAACAGTACATAAACGTCCGTGCGTGTTTCGTCAATAGCACTTCCCATTTACTTCACAATATGCCCAATACAGCTCCCCAAGTGACATCAAAGAAAGAGGCCGAGGCCTTGCCTGTAACTGGCAAGGACTACCTTGCGACGACCCCGACCGCACAATTTTACGTCCGTGTTCGCGAGACCGGCTCTAAATCATTTGTCGTCGGCTATTATCCGCAGCGCGGCGGTGTGTGGACTCGCTATACTATCGGCGCATTAAAGAAATATAGCTGGCGCGCCGCAGTGACAGAAGCAAAACGGCTGATTGGTCAGATCGCCGACGGCAAGGATCCACAAAAGGCAAAGATTGAATTGCGTGAGGCGGAGAAGCGACGCGCAGCCCTCGCAAAGAAAGGAATAGACAAGGGTTGGCGCCTATCAAAATTCATCAACCTATATCTAGAAAGTGTCAGCGATCTTAGATCCGTTAATGAGAGAGAGCGTGCCTAAAACAAAGATGTTCTTGATGTGATTGGTGACAAAGACATTCGAAAAATCACACGTGACGACATTATAGAGGTTCGAGACAACAAGAAGCGACATGGCAAGCTAGTGCAGGCAAACCGATCTCTCGCTTATGTATCGGCACTGTTCAAATGGCTTGTAGACGAAGATCAGGGGTATCTAACCTCGAATCCAACTCAAGGTGTGAAAAAGGCCATCGTAGAGTCGGAATTGCGCCGTGACCGCGCATTGTCACCAGAAGAAATTCCAGTTTTTTGGAAGGCAACTTTTGAAATTGGTGATCCTGCTGGCCCCCTACTCCGCTTCTTATTATTAACCGGGGGCCGTAGGGG
>CAMYNO010000367.1 GCA_947259815.1 uncultured Parvularculaceae bacterium | reverse complement strand
GCGGGACTTCGTAAATCGTGCGGCAGTCGAGCGCTTGCACCACCGCAGACGGGCGCACATTACAGAACTGCGCAATCTTCTTGCGCTCGCTTCCGGGGATCGCCCGGTCGGCGCGCACCAGCAGGACGTCGGGCTGAATGCCGATCGCCCTTAATTCGCGTACGGAATGTTGCGTCGGCTTGGTTTTCAACTCGCCCGCCGACGGGATAAACGGCATCAGCGTCAGATGGACATAGACCGCATCGCCGCGGGGCAATTCGTTTTCCAGTTGCCGGATCGCCTCGAAGAACGGCAGCGCTTCAATGTCGCCGACGGTGCCGCCAATCTCGCACAGAACGAAATCCGCGCCGCCGGCGTCGGAAAGCACGAACGCCTTGATCGCATCGGTAACGTGCGGAATGACCTGCACCGTGGCGCCAAGATAGTCCCC
Organism: uncultured Parvularculaceae bacterium; assembly: GCA_947259815.1. Classification (GTDB taxonomy): domain Bacteria; phylum Pseudomonadota; class Alphaproteobacteria; order Caulobacterales; family Parvularculaceae; genus Hyphococcus. The sequence goes on along the minus strand of CAMYNO010000367.1, from coordinate 2,155 downwards.
GCGCCGTTCGCGCTCGATGATCTGGGAATAGATCTGGCCCGTCGTCACATTGTCGCCCTTCGACGCCGAAACGCCGGTGAAACGCTCATAGTGGCCGAGGTCGAGATCGGTTTCAGCGCCGTCATCCGTTACGAAGACTTCGCCGTGCTGATAGGGCGACATGGTGCCGGGATCGACATTGAGATAGGGATCGAGCTTCCGCAGGCGCACCTTGTAACCACGCGCCTGAAGCAGCGCGCCAAGCGCTGCTGAAGCAACCCCTTTTCCTAAGGACGACACCACGCCGCCGGTAATAAAAATATACCGCGCCATGGAACTCCGTCTTAGCGCTTATTGATTGGCAATCAAACGGGAAATTTCAGGCTGCGCTGAAAACGCCTTATTGCGGGGTTTCTTCGTCGGTTTCGCTTGCTGACGGGTCGTCGGCAGGGGCTGACGACGCCTCGCCGGCTTCCGTGCCGAGCGAATCAAGGACGTCGTTAAGGTCCGGCGCGGCCTCTTCACCGGCCGTTGCATCAGCCGGCTCGTCGCCGCCGCCAAGCGTGCCAAGCAGGTCGTCGGTGGTCAGCGTGTTCGGATCGGACGATGTCGGCGCGGACTGGCCGGTTAATTCCTCAATGATCGATTCGTCATCGGGACCGGCGCCCGCGAGAATCGCAAGGCTCAACGAGGTCGCAAAGAAAAGCGCCGCAAGGACAGACGTCGTGCGGGTCAGCGCATTCGCCGCGCCGCGCCCGGTCATGAAGCCACCGCCGCCTCCACCGCCACCGCCGAGCCCAAGAGCGCCGCCGTCAGAGCGCTGCAGCAAGACAACAACGATAAGGCCCAGAACGATCAGGGTGTGGGCGGTGAGGATGATGGCGCTCATTTAATTCTTCTGTTTTCGCTCAGCGGGAGATGGGAACGGCCCCGGCAGGTCGCAAGGGCCCTGCCCGAAGCCGACGGCGTTTAGCGGACCAGAGGCCATCCGGCAAGGGCGCTCGCCCGTAGGCCCCTATAAAACCGGCGCATCGAGATCAAGGCCGGCGACCGCGCAGCCGCGGGCGATATCGTCGATATGGCGGCGCATCCAGGCTTCGGTCTCGTCCCCGTCCCCGGCGACAACCGCCTCGATGATCTTCGCCTGGGCCTCGACAATACGCCGTCTCGCATTGGGCGCGTTCGCGATGACCCGCGAAAGGCTCGCCTCGATCATCATGTTGAGAGCATCGAGCATGGCGAGCATGACCGGATTGCCGAGCCCGCGCGCAACCTCGTGGAAGAAGCCGACCGCGCCCTCGACCACGCTCTGGGTTTGCGTGTCGGCGCACATGGCGAGCTTTCCGTTAATGGCGCGCAGCGCATCGACATGAGGAGCATCGAGACGGCTGGCCGCCAACCGCGCCGCCGGCGGGTAGAGCGTGACCAACCCCTCCCAGACGTCACGAAAGGTCGCCCCGCCGAGCGACAGTCCGCGACTTGCGGCGGCGGCAACGTCAATGGTCTTGGGGCGGGAGACGAATAGGCGTTTTGCCGGCCCGCGCACGATTAACCCGGTCTGCTCCAGCATCCGAATGCCTTCGCGCACCGTGGAACGGGTCACGGCGAATTGCTCGCACAATTCCGCTTCCGTCGGCAGGCTGGCGCCGTCGGAAAGCTCTCCGGCGACAATCTTGTTCTCGATCGCCCGGCAAACCTTGAGGTATGCCGGCTCGCGCGTCAGCGGCGTGAATTCCCCGTCCATCGGATCAGGCCGTCTTGGCGAAGAGTTCGCGACCGATCAGCATACGGCGGATTTCCGATGTGCCGGCGCCGATCTCATAAAGCTTGGCGTCGCGCAGCAAACGCCCGGTCGGATATTCGTTGATATAGCCATTGCCGCCGAGAAGCTGGATCGCGTCGAGGGCGATCTGCGTTGCCTTTTCCGCCGCAAAAAGAATGCAGCCCGCCGCATCCTGACGGGTTGTTTCCCCACGATCACAAGCTTTCGCCACCTGATACACATAAGACTTCGCCGCATTCATGGTCACATACATATCGGCCAGCTTGCCCTGCACAAGCTGGAACTCGCCGATGGATTTACCGAACTGCTTGCGGTCGTGAACGTAAGGAATGGCCACGTCGAGGCAGGCCTGCATGATGCCGAGCGAGCCGGCGGAGAGGACCGTGCGCTCAT
>CAMYNO010000366.1 GCA_947259815.1 uncultured Parvularculaceae bacterium | reverse complement strand
GAACGAAATAACAGTCTTCGTCCGACTCATCTCTCGGAACTTTCGTTCCGAAGGAATTGGCACCTTTCCAAAATAGTCGGTCTGACTATCCGGCGGTTGCCCCAGCTTCAACGGGCCTGTCCCTCAGCTGGTCTTGATGAGTTGGATGGATACCTACTTCGCAAATGCGAGAACGTCAACCGAATATTTTATGAGGGCGACACAGATGGGTGAATTCACCCCGAAAATAGTCGAATTAACTATTCGGTTGAAAACGCACGTCGCAGATTGCGCGCCGCCTGACGGATACGCTGCTGGTTTTCGACCAGTCCGATGCGGACATGGCCGTCGCCCATTTCTCCGAACCCAAGGCCCGGCGCGACCGCGACTTCCGCCTTTTCCATCAGCATTTTGGCGAAAGCAACCGATCCCATGGACCTGAATTTTTCGGGGATCGGCGCCCAGGCGAACATCGACGCGTCCGGATAGGGAACGTCCCACCCGGCTTTGACAAAATGCTCAACCAACACTTCGCGGCGCGCATGATAGGTATTCCGTATGCCGTCGATCACGTCCTGCGGGCTATCGAGCGCGGCAACGGCCGCGACCTGAATCGGCGTGAACGCCCCATAATCGAGATAGGACTTCACGCGCGCCAAAGCAGCTATGAGGCGCGCATTTCCAACCGCCATACCGACGCGCCAGCCCGCCATCGAGAATGTTTTCGAAAGCGAGTTCACCTCAACGGCGATATCGATTGCGCCCGGCACTTCGAAAATCGAAGGCGGAACGTCGCCAAAATAGATTTCCGAATAGGCAAGGTCGGACAGAATGATGATGTCATGGGCCCGCGCCAGCGCGACCGCTTCTTTGTAAAAATCAAGGCCGACCATCTGCGCCGTCGGGTTCGAGGGATAGTTAAGAACCATCGCCCGTGGCGTTTTGGGCAAACGCGCGACAGCGTCATGGATGCCTTTCAGATATTGCTCCGGCGTCAGGGCCGGCACAGCCTCAATGACGCCGCCGGCGATAATAAAACCATAGGCGTGAATGGGATAGGCAGGGTTAGGCGAAAGGATAATATCGCCGGGCGCGGTAATCGCCTGGGCAAGGTTGGCAAACCCTTCCTTAGAGCCGAGCGTCGCGACAATTTCCGTTTCGGGATCAAGCCGCACATCAAATCGCCGCTGGTAATATCGCGCCATCGCCCGGCGAAGCCCGATGATACCGCGCGATACGGAATAGCGATGCGCCTTGGGGTCGTGCGCCGTCTCACAGAGCTTCTCGACAATATGCGCCGGCGTCGGCATGTCCGGATTGCCCATGCCGAGATCGATGATGTCGCGGCCCTGCGCACGAAGTTGCGCTTTCAGCCGGTTAACCTCCTCAAAAACATAAGGGGGGAGTTGTTTGATGCGGTAAAATTCTTCGTGCGTCATGGCGAAAAAATGATGCGTTTTTGGGCTGTCGTTGCGCTCTTAAAGGCAAAGACATGCGCTGGTTTTCACAGAACATGCAAACGCAAATTTCTACGCTTGCGAAAAGTTCAATTAATTATGCGGATTTGATGGACTGGGTTGCGCCCTTGCGGGCGAGGAGTTCCAGCGGTTCCACCACCCAGAAGCGGCTCGCCGCCGACGCCCAGTCATCGAGAATCTGCCGCGCGCGCGGTGAGCGCGTTTCCTGCCAATGCCGCTCGATAAGATTGCGGCATTCGATCATGTCGTCGCCATCGACGAAACGCCGCCAGGCAACATGGTCCGGATTAACCACATTCTCAAAGCCGGCCGCATCGTCGTAAACATAGGCGACGCCGCCAGTCATGCCGGCCCCGAAATTGGCGCCGACATTGCCGAGAATAACAGCCGCCCCGCCGGTCATATACTCGCAGCCATTGGCCGCGCAGCCTTCAATAACCGTGACCGCGCCTGAATTTCTGACGGCGAATCTTCCGCCGGCGCGCCCCGCCGCAAACAAGTAGCCGGCCGTGGCGCCGTAAAGGCAGGTGTTCCCGATAATCGCGTCATTGGCGCCGACGGTTGCATCGACAGGACGCACAACGATTGTTGCGCCAGACAGTCCCTTGCCGACATAATCGTTCGCGTCGCCGTCAACAACAATGCGCAATCCGTGTGCGGAAAACGCGCCGAGCGACTGTCCCGCCGACCCTTTCAGGCGCAGCGTCAAATGATCTTCGGACAGTTCTTTTGCCTTGTAACGGCGCACGATATGCGAGGAGATTCGCGCGCCAATGGCGCGGTCGGTGTTCTTCACCGGATAAGAGAGCTGCAGCTTTTCACGTCGCTCAAGAAACGGGCGAAGTTCGGCGAAGATACGCTGGTCCAGCGTGTCGCTGACTTCGTTACGGCCCGTTCGGGTCGAACGTTGCGGCCGACCGCCGGCGTCAACTCGAATGAGAATTGGATTGAGATCGAGATCGTCGAGATTGGCGGCGCCGCGGCTCACCTGATCGAGAAGGTCCGCGCGACCAATGACATCTTCCAGCGACGTCACCCCGAGCGATGCTAGAATTTCCCGCGTCTCTTCCGCAATAAACGTCATCAGATTGACGACATGGTCAGGCGCGCCCGTGAACCGTTCACGCAACGCTTCGTCCTGCGTGCAAACGCCAACGGGGCACGTGTTTGAATGACATTGACGGACCATCAAACAGCCCATGGCTACGAGGGAAATCGTCCCGATGCCATATTCTTCCGCACCGAGCATGGCGGCGATAACCACATCGCGGCCGGTGCGTATACCGCCATCGGTCCTGAGCGTTACCTGGGTGCGCAAATTATTCAGTGTAAGAACCTGATGCGCCTCCGCCAGGCCCAACTCCCACGGCGCGCCGGCGAATTTGATCGACGTCTGCGGACTTGCGCCCGTACCGCCGACATTGCCGGAGATGAGGATGGTGTCGGCTTTCGCTTTTGCAACGCCCGCCGCGATGGCGCCAATTCCCGACATGGAAACGAGTTTAACGCAGACCCGCGCATCGGGGTTGATCTGCTTCAGGTCATAGATGAGCTGCGCCAGATCCTCGATCGAATAGATATCGTGATGAGGCGGCGGCGATATCAGGGTTACGCCCTGCGTTGCATGACGCATACGGGCGATGAATTCAGTTACCTTGAAACCGGGGAGTTGTCCTCCCTCTCCCGGTTTTGCGCCTTGTGCAACCTTGATTTCAATCTCGCGGCATTGATTGAGATATTCCGCGGTGACGCCGAAGCGCCCCGAAGCCACCTGCTTGATCGCGGAATTTGCATTGTCGCCATTCGGCTGCGGCGTATATCGTTCGGGCACTTCGCCGCCCTCGCCCGATACCGACTTTGCGCCAATCCGGTTCATGGCAATGTTAAGGGCGCCGTGCGCCTCCGGCGACAGGGCGCCAAGGGACATGCCCGGCGTTACAAAACGCTGGCGGATATTGTTCGCCGTTTCGACACGATCGACTGTAACAGCGTCGCCGAACGGACGCGCGCGCAACAGATCGCGAATTTGCGCCGGCGGCTGATCTTTCAGCGCCGCAGAATAACGAGCATAGGCCGCTGGATCGTCGTTGCGAACCGCGTTTTGCAGATCGGTGACCAGTCCCGCTTGAAAAATATGGTGCTCGCCGCGACGGCGCTGCCGATAAAAACCGCCAACCCCAAGATGCGGCGCTGCGCCTTCCCAGGCGCCGGCGTGCAACATCGCCGTATTCCACTCAAGCCCGGCAAGGCCGATCCCGGAAATCCGGCTCGTCATGCCCGGAAAGAACTCCTCAACAAGCATGCGCGACAAGCCAAGCGCTTCAAAGTTACAGCCGCCGCGATAGGCCGATATGATGGAAATCCCCATTTTGGAGATGATCTTCATCAAGCCGGCTTCGAGTGCTGCTTTATAATTAACCGCACACTGACTTAATGTCAGACCATCATACCGCCCGCGCGCGTGATTGTCGGCAATCGTATCGAATGCAAGATACGGATTGACTGCAGTAGCGCCGACGCCAACCAGTACGGCGCAATAATGGGCGTCGAT
>CAMYNO010000365.1 GCA_947259815.1 uncultured Parvularculaceae bacterium | reverse complement strand
TGAGCGCCGTTTGATCCCGTGAACTTCATACCCCTTTTCCAGCAGCAGCCGCGCGAGATAGGCGCCGTCCTGTCCGGTGACGCCGCTGATCAGTGCCGTTTTTTTTGTCATGACGCAGCTTCGCCTTTTTCGGAGTCGATTTGCTGTTCCGTTGTCCAATAGGAAACGCAGGGAATTTTGGTTTTATCGCAACGCCCGGCGTATTTACGCGCGATGTCCGTCACCTCTTCGAGCAATCCTTCCTCTAGGGTGATCGGATCGAGGCCGAGGCCGAGCAGGCGCTGGTTTTCGACGTTTAACTCGTTTTCGGAATCTTCCTTGCGCGGATTTTTGACATACTCAATGGCGGCGCCTGTCTTGTCGGCGATCAGCTTGGCCAGATCGCGAACCCTGTGGGTTTCCGTCATCTGGTTCAGGATGCGCACGCGCTCGCCATGTTGCGGCGGAGACTCAAGCGCAAGCTCAATACATTTCACCGTATCCTGAATATGGATGAAGGCGCGGGTTTGTCCGCCTGTGCCATGAACAGTCAACGGGAAACCAACCGCGGCCTGCATCAAAAACCGGTTTAGCACCGTGCCGTAATCGCCATCATAGTCGAAACGGTTGATCAGGCGTTCGTCACGTTTGGTTTCTTCCGTTTGCGTACCCCAGACGATGCCCTGGTGCAGATCGGTGACTTTGACGCCGTCATTCTTGTTGTAAAATGCGAACATCAGCTGATCCTGGGTCTTCGTCATGTGATAGATCGAGCCGGGATTAGCGGGATAGAGAATTTCCTGACGAACATGGCGGCCGTCGTCAGTCTCGATTGTAACAGGAAGATAGCCTTCCGGAATTTTCATGCCGGCGGTGCCGTAGCCGTAAACGCCCATGGTGCCCAAATGGACGAGATGCGATCCGATCCCGGATTCGACAATCGCGGCCAGGACATTGTTTGTGGCGTTCAGATTGTTATCGACCGTATACCGCTTGTGGTACGACGATTTCATTGAGTAGGGGGCGGCGCGCTGTTCGGCGAAATGGACAATCGTGTCCGGCTCAAAATCCCGCAGCAGATTTAAAAGGCGCGCATAATTTTCGGAGACGTCAATATTCTCAAAAAGGATGCGGCGGCCAGAGACCTCTTCCCACGCCTCAAGCCGTTTTGAAATCGACTGGATCGGGGTCAGCGAATCGACCTCCAGTTCAATGTCGATCTTGCGGCGGGACAAATTGTCGACGATGACAACGTCGTGACCCTTATTGGAAAGGTGTAGGCTGGTTGGCCAACCACAGAAGCCATCCCCCCCGATCACCAGAATTTTCATAACCGCCTCCGGAACCCGCGCGATGTGTGCTAGAATTGAAATATGGCGCAAAGCTGCGCCATAGAGCAAGAATTCACGGGTGATAGAGCCCGATTGATAGGCTGCGCAACCCCTAATCGGTCCTTTAGGGAATCTGCGCTTGACGCCCTAAATTGCGACCTTTTAAACCTATATTGGATGATCCGTCCGGTACATTTTCCGCGGATTTCCAGATGTGGGCGTGAAGCGGACGAAAGCAGACCAGATGGCTACGCTGATTGATGAAGCGTCCGCAATTAATGAGCGCTACGAGAAGGCGAAAGCCGAAGATATCATCGCCCATGCCGCGCATGAATTATTCCCGCGCCGCATGGCCATCGTCTCCTCATTTGGCGCGGAATCCGCGGTTTTGCTGCATCTGGTTGCATCGGTAGACCCGTCGATACCGGTTCTGTTTCTCGATACCCTGAAATTATTTGGTGAAACGGTGCGCTATCGTTCACGCCTGCAGCATGTTCTGGGGCTGGAGGATGTTCGGGTGATCGGTCCGCGAAAAAGGGATCTGGAGGCGGTTGATCCCGATGGTACGCTTTCCATGCGCGATCCAGACGCTTGTTGCGATGTCCGTAAAACCGAACCGCTGAGCCGGGCGCTGGCCGGTTTTGACTGCTGGGCGACCGGGCGCAAGCGCCACCAAACCACCTTTCGCGGCGAAATGCCGATTCTTGAAGATGATGACGGCGCGTACAAGCTAAACCCGCTGGCCAACTGGACGCGCGATGACGTCTGGGCCCATTTCGAGCGCCATAATTTGCCCATGCACCCGCTGGTTAAGGACGGATTTCATTCAATCGGCTGTATGCCGTGTACGTCAAAGGTTGTTGATGAAAGTGATTCGCGCTCGGGGCGGTGGGCCGGTCAGGCGAAGACCGAATGCGGGATTCACATAAAGAAAACGGGCGATTGACTACGCAAGGGAGCAGGATAATAAGTGTTCGCGATGGGCGGCGCCTCGTATATGGCGGCTGCATAGACGCAAAAATAATGAACATGAAATGCTCCATTCATCCTATCAATCCGACGAAGCATTTTTCAAATTCGTTCCGGATTCGCCAACCAAGCTGCGGCTATATGCACGCTTAAGCGTTTTCGATGAGCGGATGGCGAGCGACCATATTCGCGGGTTGATCCTTTTTGATAGTGCGCCATATTTTATTGCGGATCGTGCCGGCGGCAATTCTGTTGCTAATATTGTTGCGCAATGGCGTGACGAGGCCGTTCGACACATAGAAGTGCTGCGCAAATACAGGCGTAGAATTTTCCTCGTAGAGCGAGCTTCGCTCAACGATCCGCAAGCCGAACAAATCTTCAAGACCGTATTTCCAACGCAGGAACCTCCGCAGGAATTTTCACCGCCTGAACGCAACCTGTCCGAGCAACAACTGGCGTTGGGATTCGCAGCGGCGCAAGTCGAGCCTGAAATTCAGAGGGTATCCGTGGAGCTTGAGGCTTCTGCAAGCATGCACCCTGCATCGGCGCCCAGTGAAATCTACAATTTG
>CAMYNO010000364.1 GCA_947259815.1 uncultured Parvularculaceae bacterium | reverse complement strand
TCCCACTTATGCGCGGCACGCTTTAGAACGTCGCTGAGAACAAGTCCTGGTCGGGGCCAAAGCCGGCGCGTTTCATCCCCTCGGAATTCCAGGCGAAAGCGACTTCGCCCTCGCGCGAAACCGCGATGACGCCGCCATCGCCGCCAAGGCGGGCGACATCCTTGATCAGGCCGGCGGTCGCCTGGTTCAGCGTTGCGCCCTGATAGCGAACCCGGCTCGCCACATCCTGCGCCCCGCCGGCGAGAATGAAATATTCGCCAAGACCTGTGCAGGATGCGCCCACATATTCGTCGGCCCATGTACCCGATCCGATCAGCGGCGTGTCGCCGACCCGGCCTTCGCGCTTGCCAAAGACACCGCCGGTCGATGTCGCCGCCGCGAGGCGGCCCGTCTGGTCGAGGGCGACGGCGCCGACCGTTCCGTGGCCGAGTTCCGCCTGCGTCATTTCCTCGGGCAGGATGCCGACCGGCGCCACATAATAGCTTTCCGGATCGGCAATAAATTCAAAACCGTTCTGTGAGCAGAAATTCTCCGCGCCGCGCCCGGCCAGCATGACATGGGGCGTTGCCTCCATCACCTTGCGTGCCGCGCGAATGGGGTTTTTCAGATGCTTTACCGCTGCGATGGCGCCGGCCCGGCGCGTTGCGGTGGATTCCTGTGCCGGCTCACTGGTCATGATGGATGCGTCAAGTTCAGCGTAACCGGCCTTGTTCGGCGGCGCACCCTTGCCGGCGATATAGAGCCCGGACTCTTCCATGGCGGCGACCAGATCTTCGACAACGTCGATGGCGGCGCGGCCCGCGCTCAGCATCTCGCGGCCGCTCGCGGTCAGCTCCAGCAGGTGGCTTTCCGCCTTCGAGTAATCGCGGCCCGCGCGCGCGCCGGCGCCGCCGTGAAGGGCAAGGGCAATTTTTCCCGGTTGAACCATGGGTGTGGGCTTTCGATATGGGCCGCCTATCTACAGCGTCGTCATCGACAAGGCTAGCCAATCGGTTAGCTCATCGCTTATACGCGACACGCCTAAAGCATGGCGCCCTTAACCGGATTCGGACACCATGCTTTAGGTTTCTGTTTTTCGCGTGTCTTTTGGGGCATAACCGGTTCCCACTTATGCGCGACACGCTTTGGAAGGAGCCTTCAACGATGACGCGTCTTGCCCTTGTCCGCCACGGCCAAAGCGAATGGAATCTGCAAAACCGTTTTACCGGCTGGGTCGATGTGGACCTTACGGAAAAGGGGCGCGCGGAAGCGTCGAAAGCCGGCCGGTTGCTCGGTGAGACCGGAATTGAATTCGCCGCCTGCTACACCTCGGTGCAAAAGCGCGCGATCAGAACATTGTGGATGGCGCTTGATGAAATGGATCGCATGTGGCTGCCGGTAACGCGCCACTGGCGGCTTAACGAACGCCATTATGGCGGGCTGACCGGCCTCAACAAGGCGGAGACGGCGGAAAAACACGGCGCCGATCAGGTCAAGATCTGGCGGCGTTCCTATGACACGCCGCCGCCGCCGATCGATCCCGGCAACCCCGACAATCCGGCGAACGATCTGCGCTACAAGACGCTTGGCGTCACGGTGCCCGATGCGGAATCCCTGAAAGACACGCTAACGCGGGTCGAGCCTTATTTCAGTGAGGAAATTGCGCCGCGCCTGAAGGCGGGCGATTCGCTGCTGATATCCGCACACGGAAATTCCCTGCGCGCGCTGGTGAAATTACTCTTCAACGTTTCCGAAGCCGACATTGTCAGCGTTGAGATACCGACCGGCAATCCGTTGCTGATCGATCTGGCGGACGCAACGGTGACGCCGACCGCCGCGCGCTATCTTGACGAAGAGCGCGCGCAGGCTTTGCCGGCGATCAAGTAACTCAGGCAAATAAAATCAGGCGTTGAGGCCTTCGGCGATTTCCCGGATGCGCGCGGTCGCCGCCTCAACGGCGCGGCCGGCGGCGCCAACCGTGTCGGGATCGAGTGCGTCGCCGGCGTTCTCAAGATCGCGCACCCGTTCGCGCAGCTCGAACAGCTCGTCGCACACGGTCAGAGACGACAGCAGCATCAGGCGCGCATCGCCAATCTGGCCGAGTTCAGCGCTGAGATCGGTCACATAGTCGTTGAAAAACGCGGCCAGCGTTTGCAGGCGTTCTTCCTGTCCGTCGTCGCAGGCCACCCTGTAGTCGCGGCCGTTTACGCGAATTTCAACCTCGGCCATCGTCTTTCGCCTCCGCAGCATTATCGCCGATCAGTGATTTCAGTTCGTCTATCGCTTTTGATAGTTCGTTTGACGCGTAGTCCGTGCGATCGCCGGCTGTGCGCAGATGCCGCTCTATGGCGGGGCGCGCATCATGGGAATCCTGCTGGTTTGCAAGCTTGCTGGTGATTTTTGTTTCTAATGTTTCGAGCGCGTCGGCCAGATCGGCGACGGCCCGCTCAAGCATGGACATAAAGCTTTTCCGAATCGCATGGCGAATTAGCGACAATGTGGCTTTATGCGGCGATTGTGTCCAGCCGCCGGGCGCCGGCGCCGGGCTTGACCCTTATAGCGCCGCGATGCATGAAGCGCGCATCTTCGAT
>CAMYNO010000363.1 GCA_947259815.1 uncultured Parvularculaceae bacterium | reverse complement strand
CTTAAAATCGTGACCAAACGCCAGCCGGCGGCAGGGGAAATTGCCGACATGCTGTTCGCGTTTCGTGTCGCCAAGCATGTAAAGTCGAATGCAATTGTCTACGCCAAGGATGGCGCGACGGTTGGCGTCGGGGCAGGGCAGATGAGCCGCCTCGATTCAAGCCGCATCGCCGCGCGTAAAGCCGATGATGCGGCGCAGGCATGTGGTGCATCGGCGCCATTGACCCAAGGCTCGGTTGTCGCCTCGGACGCATTCTTTCCGTTTGCGGATGGACTGCTGGCGGCGGCGGAAGCGGGGGCGAAGGCGGTTATTCAGCCCGGCGGCTCCATTCGTGACGATGAGGTGATTGCCGCCGCTGACGAAGCCGGACTAGCCATGGTCTTTACCGGCATGCGGCACTTCCGGCATTAGCACAAGACGCGGATTAGTCTGCATCACCCCGCCCTTCGAGACGACCATATTCCTTCATCCTGAGGGCGAAGCCGGACTTGCTCCGGCGGAGTGTCTCGAAGGACGAAGGAATATGGTCCCGCAGGATGAAGTGATGCAGAGCAATCGCGTATTGTACTGACGCGATTATACGCGGCGGTCGTCGATCAGCGCGCCGACGCGTTTGGAAAAGAGCGCGAATTTTCCGACGCTCGCCGGCCCGGCGAGATCGAGTTCGCCGACGGAATTATGGAAGGCCGCGACCCGTTCGTCCGAACATTCATCCCAACGGGCGAGAACGGCGCCGGCCCACCCGCCGGGCGCACCCTTGGGCTCATTACCGACAAACTCGATAATCTTTTTCGTCAACGCCCGCTGCAGTCCGCCAAGGTCTTCAGCAAACTGTCTTACCGAAATGCGATCAAAGTGATCCGCAGGCGGTTCATTATGGGCCTTGTTGCGCAAGGCGTCGAAATAATATTCGCGCCCTACCGCGAAATAGAGCGCCCCGACGCCGGGATTCGACCAGCCGGCTTCACTGCCGAGATCGACAATATCAAACGCATGTTCGAGGAGTGGAAGGGACGCCGCTTCCTTGGCGAGCGCCGCTGTCGCGCCGCCAGCGCGCCATTTCTCGATACGCTCCGCCAGGGCCGCGCTGTCATCCGCGCCAAGTATGTTTGGCAGGGATTTTTTCAGCTCTTTCACCGGCGTTCGATAGCGTTGCACGATCGACTTGACGCCATGACTTTCGACCGTCTCTTCGAAGTTCGGGTCATTGAGCAGATGGAACACTTGCTCACGCAGCAGGTAAGACGCTTCGCGATATAGCTCGATTTGCAAATTCGCCGGCGCCTTGTTGTCCAGCCGATTAATAGCGTCGCCGAATTCGGCAAGCTCATAGACGCCGCGGGCGGTTTCATAAGCAAGCGCCATTGCCGGGAAGTCGCCGCCGGTCATTTCAATCGTGCGCTGGAGAAATGCGACCCCGCAGGTGTCCATGATTTCATTGGAAACACGGGTCGCAATAATTTCACGGCGAAGCTGATGCGAAACAATCGGCTTTGTGAAGCCATGCAGCGCTTCGGGAAAATAGGCGAAGAGTTCGCGTTCATAGACCGGATCGTCCGGCGCCTGCGAATCGACAAGCGCATCGAAGACCCAGAGTTTTGCATAGGCGAGCAGGACCGACAGTTCCGGCCGGGACAGGCCGAGCCCTTGCTGGCGAAGGGCAAACGCTTCGTCATTACTCGGAAGATATTCGACCGCGCGATCAAGACGCCCGGCGCGTTCCATCGTCGACATAAGCCGCGTATGGATATCGACATCACGCCCGGCGGTGCTCTCCATGAAGGTGACGGCGCGGGTCTGGTCGTAATTATGCCGCAACACATGTTTTGCAACGTCTTCTGTCATTGAGGCGAGAAGATCGTTGCGATCCTCGGGCTTCAGTTCCGCCTGCTCAATCGCGGAGGAAAGCAGGATCTTGATATTGACTTCGTGGTCAGAGGAATCAACGCCGGCTGAGTTGTCGATAGCATCGGTGTTGATGCGCCCGCCCGCGCGGGCAAATTCGATCCGGCCTAGTTGCGTCAGGCCAAGATTGGCGCCTTCGCCAATGACCTTGGCGCCGGCCTCTTTTGCATTAATGCGCAAGGGATCGTTCGTGCGGTCGCCGACGCGCCAGTTCTCTTCAGACTCGGCTTTGAAATAGGTGCCGATGCCGCCCAGCCAGAACAATTCTACCGGCGCTTTTAAAATGGCGCGAATTAAATCATTCGGCGCCAGCTTTTCGTCTGAAATATTCAAAAGCGCGCGCATTTCCGGCGATACCGGAATTGACTTCGCCGCGCGCGAGAACACGCCGCCGCCTTTGGAAATCAGCTTGGCGTCATAGTCGGCCCAGGAACTTCGCGCGAGACCGAACAGCCGTTTGCGCTCCGCATAGGATTTCGCCGGATCCGGGTCGGGGTCGATAAAGATGTCGCGATGGTCAAAGGCGGCGATCAGCCTGGTCTGTTTGGATAACAACATGCCGTTGCCGAAGACATCGCCGGACATATCGCCGACGCCGGCGGCGGTGAACGGCTCGCTCTGGATGTCCTTGCCCATTTCGCGGAAGTGTCGTTTGACCGCTTCCCAGGCGCCGCGCGCGGTGATGCCCATGACCTTGTGGTCGTAACCGGCGGAACCGCCGGAGGCGAACGCATCACCTAGCCAAAATCCGTACTCTTCCGAAATGGCGTTGGCCGTATCGGAGAAAGCGGCCGTGCCCTTGTCGGCGGCGACGACGAGATAGGGATCAGGATCGTCCCACAAGACCATATTCCGGGGGCGGATGATTTCGCCCTTAACGATGTTATCTGTCAGGTCGAGAAGGCCGCGGATGAAGAGCTTGTACGCCTCGCGCCCTTCCTCATAGACGGCGTTCCGATCGCCGGTTTGCGGCAACTGTTTGGAATAAAAACCGCCCTTCGACCCATTGGGTACGATAACGGCGTTCTTCACCCGTTGCGCTTTGACGAGACCGAGAATTTCAGTGCGGAAATCCTCGCGCCGATCCGACCAGCGAAGGCCGCCGCGGGCAATCGGGCCGAAACGAAGGTGAACACCGTCAACGCGCGGGCCGCTGACGAAGATTTCACGATAGGGGCGCGGCTCCGGCAATTCGTCAATCGCCGAGCTGTCGATCTTGAAGGAAATATATGGCTTGCAGCCTTGATCGTCTGTTGTCTGATAATAATTTGTCCGCAACACTGACGAAAACAAATTCACAAAGCGGCGGAAAATCCGGTCCTCGGCGAGGCTTTGGACATCGTTCAGCGCCTCAAGCACGTTATTGGCCGCGGCGCTCGCATCTGCTTCTCGCTCGGCGGCCGAACTGGCGCCGGCGGGATTAAAGCGTGCATGAAATGCGGAAATGAGGCCGCGAGCAATCGCCGGATGATTGAGCAGGGCGTCTTCCATATAGCTTTGAGAATAGGAAACCCCGGCCTGTATATGATATTTTGCCGCCGCTCTTAATATCCACGCTTCTCGCCAGGTGACGCCGGCAGTCAGCACGAGAGCGTTAAAGCGGTCGTCCTCTGTCTGCCCGTCAAGCACGGCAAGCATGGCGGCTTCAAATTCAGCGCGGACGTCGTCGAGATCGACGCGAAGCTGGTTTTGTTGTTCCGCATAGAAGTCATGTATCCACATGCCTTCCCGATTCCCGCCGGCCGGCGATATTTCGTGGCCGCCTTCCTGTATGACGCTTAATCCCATGTTCTCGATTGTCGGGATCAGTCGTGATAACGGAAACGGTCCGCCGTTACGGTAAATTTTCAGGCGCACCGTATGCGGTGCATCTCCCGGCTTGCGATAAGCCCGTACGAGTGCGGTGCGCTGATCGAGTTGTTCGAGCATGCCGATATCGCGCAATGCATCGGCGATTTCCGCCTGCTCTATATAGCCGGCGCCGAATGCGTGTTCGTATTTGTTATAGAGCGCGACCGGCAGCGCTCCGTCATGGGCGCGGCGCAATGCTTCCAGTAAGTCGTCTGTCCAGTTCCGGCAGATTTTACGGATTTCCGTCGTCAATGCGCGCACGCCCGGTCCTTCGGGAGCGGAGGGTTCGATAGCGATTATGAAATGCACACGAACGAGCGCTGCGTCGCCAAAGAATGGCGAAAAGCTGACGACCCGGCCTTCAAAGGTTGATGCGAGCAAGTCGCCGATCTGGCTTCGTATATCGGAGTTGAACCGGTCGCGCGGAATAAAGGCGAGCGCAGAGATGGTTCGATCGAAACGGTCGCGCCGCAGGAACAGTTTTGCACGTGGCCGTTTAAACAGGCGCAAAACCCCAAGGCATGTCTGGCGCAGTGTATCGACGTCGATTTGAAACAACTCGTCGCGCGGGAAGGTTTCCAGAATATTGCTGAGCGCTTTTTCGTTGTGCCCGCCGCGGTCAAACGACGTTGTATCAAGCACCGCATGCACTTTCGCGCGGATAAGCGGAATATCGGTCGCCGGACGATTGTAAGCGTCGGCGGTGAACAAGCCGACAAACAACTCTTCGCCGATGACCGCGCCGTCGGGCGAATAGGTTTTAACGCCGACATAGTCCATATAGACGCGGCGATGGACCATAGATTGCGAGCTGGATTTCGTGATGACAATCGGTTCGTTTGATGAGAGGAAATCCCTTACAGCAGGCGAAACCTCGCCGCTTGGCGTGTAGGTTGAGCGAAGCACGGACCGGTCGGCGCTTTTGAATATACCAAGGTCTTTATCGCTATCCGCCTCGAAGCGAATCTCGCCTTCATTACTATAGGTAAATGCGCGAACGCCGAGAAAGGCAAAACGATTGTCCCACAGCCATTTCAGGAAATCGATTGCTTCGCGCTGATCGTCCCTGGCGATGCCGGTAATGCGTGTTTTTTCGAGCTGGGAAATACACGATGCGAGGCGCGCGCGCATCGGCTCCCAGTCAGTGACCGCAGCGGCGACGTCATCGAGAACGCGGCGGAGTTCTTCGGTAAGCTGATCAATTTCCGACTCGTTAACCGGCGGGTCCATTTCCGCATGGACCATGGATTCGCGAACGGACTTTGCCTGTCCGCTGTAGATGCGTTGGCCTTTTGCATCGCGCTTGATGTCGATCACGGCGTTGGAGAAAAACGATACAGGCTTTCCGGCCTCGGACAGCGCCGCTGAAATTGAATCGACGAGAAACGGTTTGTCGTCTGTAACGATATCGAGAACAAGACGCCGGTCCGACCATTCCGCGCCGCCTTCCACGCGAAGCGAAATCTTGTTTTCGTTTGCTTGACGCGTCTCTGCGTGGGTCCAGACGCGACCGGCGCGCAGCAGCAATGCGGCCGGGTCATCCCAGATCGCATCCTCGCCGGTAGCGTAACGCACAAGCTGTTCAAGATATCGCGCGTAAGGTTTTTCCGGTTCGCCCTTGGCGTCGAAATCGCCGACCTTGTTGGATTTTGCAGCAGCTATGACATTGACAAGAATTTCGTCGTCAATCTCGGTCAGGAAGCCCTCTGGCATTGCCCCGCCTCGTTCAGAAAAGGTTGCGCTAATTCTCGCCGTCATAGCGTGAACGCGCTGACAAAGTCTAACGAATTGAAGGAAAATTTGCCCTGTCTGTTCGGCGCGTCGCCCTAGGCGGATTGCCGATCATTAGCAGGCGCACAATCGTGATATTCGCTTGAGCCGGAGATTTCCGAACGAATGAATGAAGCGCGCGGATGGCGAAGTGAGAGGCGCTTGGCAATTGCGTATTGGAATACAACGACAAGGGCAACGCCGGTGGCGCCGGCAAGCCCCGCATAGAGCGCCGCGCCGGCGTCGCCGCTGCGCCACGCGGCGAGCAAGGGAAACATCGCGCCCGGAATTGCGACCGCGGCTGCACTATAAAGATGCGCGCTAAAAAATATTGCGGCGCAAAAAGATCCGATCAATGTGAGTACTGCGGTCTGCGCCGCCAGGGCCGGTGCGGCATCAACCGGCGCCAGCAGGATCGGTGCGCTTGCGAAGCAAACGCCAAGGACCGCAAGGCATGAGGCAAAGGAGGCGCGCCATCGAAACGGGCGCGCCGCGATTTCCGCACCTGAACGAAACTGTAATTGTAATTTTCTGCAAACGAAGACGGCGGCGAGTAGCATAAGCGTCCATGCCGCCGCGCGCGTCGGATAAACGCGTCCAACTGTAACCGAAAGATAAATACCGACGCCGGATATGACGGCAAGGCCGGCGGCGCTCCAACGGGATAACAAATCGATGGCTTCAAGCAAGGCGGCGCGTGAGGGAGATTTTCGCCGGCCGCG
>CAMYNO010000362.1 GCA_947259815.1 uncultured Parvularculaceae bacterium | reverse complement strand
TTTAAAATTCTGCGTTGTCGCCGGCTTTGTTGCGGCGACGCAGCCAATATGGAATTTCGGACCAGTCGTTCAAGAATGAAACGGGGCCGCGCCATTCACGTCGGCGTGATTGAGCGCCACGCGCAAAAAAGCCGCCGGCAAGATACTCATGCCGACGGCTTCCCCGTTGCTGGTTTATCAGCTCTTAGGTGTTCACATTGATCCGTGCGCCGCGCGAGCATTCACGTCTGGCGATACGATAGACGCGGCGATCGCTCACATAATGGGCTTGCGGTCCACGTACGTTGACATTGCAAACCAGCCTCGGACCACGGCGCGTGCGCACAACTTCTTCCGTCAAGACGATGCGTGCACGATAACGCGTATCATAGGTCTCGCGATTGACGATACGCGCGCGTTGACCGCGATAGCCGTTGCGGCGTCCGTAATAGTCGCGGCGTTCGTAGCGATCATTGCCGCCGCGTATCGAAATGCTCAACCCGGACGTGCGATAGGGACCGGCGCGGAAGTAACGGTCATGGGGATAATAATCATAATAGTTTGCGTCATGGCTGCGGTGGTCGTGTACGACATCGCAATGCGACGGCTTTTTGTGATAGCTCGGTTTCGCATTTGCAGCAGCGAATCCAAGCGCGCCAATGCCAACAAGCACGGCAAACAGGGTTTTCATCGTCGTTTTCATATGCAGTCCTCCGAATATCCCCAGCCGGATTTGCATGAGTTTTGGTTTAGACGCGCAATGCGGCGACAATGGCGCCGAATAAGGCCGAAAAGCGGCCCAATTCATGAACGCCAACACGAAGGCGTGAATGAAATTTGCGAGAACGCGCAAAATCAGCATAATTATAAAGTTATGGCTTATGCAGACGCTGTTCCCCGCGCGCATTCTGTTACTGCGCATTCATCCGATGAAGGGCCGGTCGATCCGGAGGCTTGCGGTTTAGCGCGCGCCGCTGATCTTATCGGCGATCGCTGGACCTTGTTGATCCTGCGTGAAGCGCTTTTTGGCGTTACTCGCTTTGACGCAATTCAAAATGATATCGGTTGTCCGCGCACAATTCTTTCCGGGCGGTTGAAGCGTCTGGTTGAAGCCGGGGTGCTGACGCGGCGCGCCTATAAAGAACCGGGGCAGCGCACGCGTTACCAATATGTTTTGACGACCAAGGGCGTCGATCTTGCCTTGCCGATGATTGCGCTGATGCAATGGGGCGAGAAGCACTGCCTTGAGGGCGACCCGGCGGCGGAAATCGTCGAACGCGCAAGCGGCGCGCCGGCGCGGGTAAGCCTCGTCAATGAAAAAGGCGCGCCGATCAGCGCCGGCGAAACAACGCTTCGTAAAACGCCCTCCTTCTGATAGGCCTCACGCGACATGCAAGGCCGTGTTCTCATCATTGCGGGATCGGACCCGTCCGGCGGCGCCGGCATTCAGGCCGACATCAAGGCCGTGACGGCTCTTGGCGGTTATGCCGCAACAGCGATTACAGCGTTGACGGTTCAAAATACGAAAGGCGTCAGCGCCGTACATCCGGTCGACCTTCCCATCATTCGTGCGCAGATTGACGCCGTGATGGGCGATATTGGCGCCGATGCGATCAAGATCGGCATGCTCGGCTCGACGGCGGTTGTTGATCTTGTCGCTGAAATGCTGGCGCCCATTGCCGCAACCATTCCGGTCGTGCTCGATCCCGTGCTTGCGGCGACAAGCGGCGATGCGCTCGCCAGCGACGGCGTTGCGGACGCAATTTTAAAGAAACTGACCCCGCTTGCGGCCATCATCACGCCAAACATCGACGAGGCGAAGGCGCTGACGGGACTGAAAGTCGATTCGCGAGAGGCGATGGTCGCAGCGGGGGAGGCGTTGCGCGCCGCCGGCGCCGAGGCGTCCCTTGTTAAAGGCGGTCATATGCCCGGCGATAAAGTCGGTGATGTCCTGCTCCGCGATGAAGGTGCGTTCTGGTTTGAAAACCGGCGCATCGATACGACCTCCACCCATGGCACGGGCTGTACCCTTGCAAGCGCGATCGCGACGGGTTTAGCGCTTGGGCAATCGCGCGCCGATGCGGTCGCCGCCGCCATTCGGTACGTTCATGTGGCGATTGCGACGGCCCCCGGCTTTGGCAAGGGGTGCGGGCCTCTCAATCACGGTCATACAATGTCGCCAACCCGGCGATAGCGGCGCTGATCGTCCGCGCATGAATTCTCGGTTGCTGCAGGGCGTCAGCAACGCGATATGCAATCGCGACGCGGAAAGGATGCGATCATGCCAGTGCTGCAATTTGAAACATACGATGTTTTTACCGACCGGATTTTCGCCGGCAATCCGCTTGCCGTGGTGACGGATGCGGATGGGATCGCCGATGAAGACATGCTGCGCATAACGCGTGAATTCAATCTGTCCGAGACGACGTTCATCCTGTCGCCGGAAGATCCGAAACATACCGCACGGGTGCGGATATTTACCCCCGGCTATGAAATGCCGTTCGCCGGGCATCCAACCGTCGGGACGGCGATTGCGATTGCACGTCAGCGCGGCCTTCATGGTGAGTTATTGCTGGAGTTGAACGCCGGCTTGTTCAAGGTGGCCGTAGAGCAACGGGGCGAGGACTGGTTTGCGGAATTTCTCAATCCGAACCTGCCGGCGCAGACCGGCGAGGCGCCGCCGCCCGAAAAACTCGAAGCGGCCTTGTTTTTACCGCCCAATACTCTCAATCGCGACGAGCACCGGCCCCGGCTGATTGGCGCTGGCGGCGTCGATTATGTCTATGCGCGCGCATCGCTCGCCCATGTTCGACAGGCGAAGGTCAATAGCGCGGCGTTCGATGCGCTGGCGCTTGATGAAACGATCGGCGTTTATCTTTATACAGATGGCGGTGAAGCGGAGGATGCAAATTTTCACGCACGCATGTTTGCGCCCAATGCTGGTATCATTGAAGACCCCGCCACCGGATCGGCTGCGGCGTCCCTGCCGGGGCAGATCGCCTTGAGCGAGGTTTTGGCGGATGGCGAGCATGGCTGGGTCATCGAACAGGGATTTGAAATGGGCCGGCCCAGCCGCATTCACGCCCGTCTTGTAGTCAGCGATGGCGCGGTTACATCGGTGCGCATAGGCGGCGCGGCCGTTCCGGTCCAGCGCGGTGAATTTATGATTTAAGGCGTTTTGGTTTTTTCGGTTGCGACGGCGTCTTCCGCCATTTCCTGTGCGATTGCCGGGCGTTTACGACCGGTCTGGCTGATGGCGACGCCAATGAAGATGACCATTAAAGCAATCCATGCGTTGGCGCTGAGGCGTTCGCCAAAGAGGATAGCGCCCATGCCGACAGCGCAAAGTGGCGTCAGGTAATTGGCGAGGGCCATAAACCCGGCGCCCGTGCGCTGTATAAGGATAATCAGCAATATGCCGCCAATACCGGTGGGGCCGAGGCCCAGTGCGATGACGTTAAGGATACTCACTGTCGACCACTCGCCGATGCGCAGATCGACAAACAATAAGGCCGGCGCGGCTAACACCGATGACGCAAGCACCGTCCCGGCGGCGAAGACGCGCGGCTTGATGGGCGGCGCCTTGCGTGTGATGACGGCGGCGGCGGCGTATCCCAAGGTCGCGACGAGCAACATGGCCTGCGCAACGATAC
>CAMYNO010000361.1 GCA_947259815.1 uncultured Parvularculaceae bacterium | reverse complement strand
AAAGTCCGAATGACCGGCATTCGATTTCCAGTTTGGCGGGTGGAATTAATGGTACAGTTTGCAGCGCATACTCCGCGCGACGGTCCGCATATTGGCGCAGGCGCTCCAGGGAGCCGATTTCCCGGTGAAAAATTCTGTCCATATATGTCATGGATTCGACCGGCGACATGCCGATCTCGCGCTCTAGCCATAAACTGACACAAGCGCTGTGAACGAAAATATCATATAACGGGGCTGACGGCTGCCCCTCGCTATCTATAAATCCGTTGAGCTTGTCGAGAAGCGGGGGGATCGGTTCGTAAATCTCGATTGCAGCGCCACTAGCCGGATCGTCTTCGCCCAGGTAAAGGACCGAAACGGAATTTTGGGACGAAGAAATACATGACGACGTCGCAAATAGAGAAGCAATTAATCCATATAATCTGAATCTTTGCCGCACGACATTCCCCCATAAAATTAAACGCGTTGACAGATTAATTATTTACAGACTCTAGCTCTTCCGCGAGTTGCCGGATCGTGCCGCGATTTTTCTCGACCATTTCAATGGCGCCGCGGGTCAGGCGAATAATGTTGCCCTTGGTAGAGTCGTCAATACGGTCAGAGCCGCGCCCTTTGTTCAGCATGAAGTCAAAGCGAAAATAATCATCGCCGAGAAGGTAATGTAACTGCCGACCGACGGCGCGCGCCTGGCCATCCGATATCGCGGACAATAGCGGCGTTCTGAACCGGCTGATCGGGGAGACCCATTGCGAGAAACCCCAGCGTCGTGATTCCCCGTAAGGGTAGGTTCGCGTCTCGCGTCCCGCGCCGAGTGACAGGACGCGAAAATCATCGCCGGGGAACAGCCTGATCGCCTCGGTCAGCGCGGCCATCGCCGGATCGTTGATGTAGATAGCGCCGTCAATTGCGGTCCAGCATCCGCTTTCGTCGATACGCTCAATTCTATGGGGCGGGAAAAATGTCGGCGCCGCCGTTGCACCCAGCAGCACATCGC
This sequence comes from uncultured Parvularculaceae bacterium, assembly GCA_947259815.1. Classification (GTDB taxonomy): domain Bacteria; phylum Pseudomonadota; class Alphaproteobacteria; order Caulobacterales; family Parvularculaceae; genus Hyphococcus. The sequence goes on along the minus strand of CAMYNO010000361.1, from coordinate 2,699 downwards.
GAACGCCAAGCATCCCGAACCGGTTTGCTTCGTCGCGTTCTTCATAGGACGGGCCGCCACGGAATAGCACAATTTCTCTGGGGTCGATGGAATAGGCCGAGATCATCAAATTTCGTTTGGCGTCGGCCATGACAGCGTCGCCAAAATTTTCGTAAAGCACGTCGCTCAAACCGCGCGGATTGTAAAACGGCCCAAAAAGCTGTGGCAATCGCCCGAGAATGGGGATTTCGCAAAACCATCGCCGCGGAAAGATTCGGCGGGCGTCATTTTCAAACATACGCCGGATTTGCGCCGGCGCCGCGCGATCGTCGTCGCCGGTAGGCGGCATGACGAGGCCGGCGGCGATTATAGCGCCGGAGGACGTGCCGGCGATCAGATCGAAACAGTCGCCAATGCTGCAGGATTTGCCGACGGCCTTCAGTTCGGCCTCCAGCGCCTCAAGCACGACCGCGGCGACAATTCCCCGCACGCCGCCGCCATCAATGGAAAGTATATGCCGTAGCGCCATTGGAAACGCTCCCCTCACCCGAATTTTACACACCCTTGCTGGGCGCGCCTCAATAGTGGACAAGGCGTCCCCGCGCCGCCATATTTGCGCCAATTCAACCGTAACGCAATTCACGAGATCAACAGGAATCCCATGTCGAACGAGCCGGAACGTATCACCATCCTCGCCCGCGAATTTACGGCCGCGGCCCTTGAATTTCACCGTGGACGTATGGCGGAAAAAGGCTATCGCATGGAGGGGTCGATTACGCCGCGCAATTTCAAAATGATCGAAGGGCTTGATTCTCCAAAGGATCTTTTTGACGGCGAGCCTTTATTTGCTGTGACATTCGTCAAGCGCGAGTCCTGAGCGTCGCCGCAGTTGGGCGAAAGCGACCTGCCGCCAAGACGGCATTGATCAGGCGCGCGATAAGCGGCTACCGTTGCGCGCGGATGCGCGCGAGGAGGCAGAATGGCCAATCTCGAGATTTACTGGTCGTTTCGCAGTCCGTATTCGTATCTCGCCTGCGACCGGCTGCTCGCGATAAAGCGCGATTACGATCTTGATACGGATTTTCGCCCCGTCAGGCCGCTGGCCCTGCGTGAGCCTGATTTTTTCTCACGCGGCCGCAAGCAATTTATTCCTTACCTCTTGAAAGATGTGATGCGCGAGGCTGAACGGCTTGGCGTCGCGATGGCGCTACCCAATCCTGATCCGATTTGTATGGACCTCGCGTCGGGAAAGGTGGACGCCCGCCAACCCTATATGGATCGCATTATGCCGCTCGGCATTGCTGCTTGCGCGCAAGGGGCAGGGCTTGAATTTGCCGCCGCAGTGGCGCGGCGTATCTGGACCGGCGTTGAGAACTGGAACGAGGATGCAAAGTTACGCGAGGCGGCGGTTGAGGCCGGGCTCGACCTTGCCGGACTGGACCAGTGGGTTGCTGATCACCCGGATGAATTTGCCGAAACGCTCGCCCGGAACGAATCGGCGCAGCTGGAACATCACTGGGGCGTTCCCTTAATGGTGCTCGATGGCGAGCCGTTTTTTGGGCAGGACCGGATTGAGTCGCTGATCTGGCGTCTGAATCAGCGTGGATTGCGACGGGACTAAAGCGTGTCGCGCATAAGTGGGACCCAGTTATGAGCAAAAAGACGCGCGAAAAACAAAGACCTGAAGCATGGCGACCGAATCCGATTAAGTGCGCCATGCTTTAGTTTCCGCGCCATAGACGCATTTGACGGTCGCGCCTAAGATCGGCGCCGAATCACGACGGAGTGGGTTATGAGAAAAGCCATGGCGCTTGGTTGCGCTTTGTTGATGCTTGCCGCCTGTGCAAGTTTTTCGCCGCGCAGCCGCATCAAGGATCGGTTTGTTGAGCTTGGCGTCTCAAGCGATCGGGCCGCCTGCCTCGCCGATGAACTCGATGAGCGTCTTGACCGCGACGATCTGAACGCCGTTGCCGACTTTCTGACGGATCTCAACGAAGCGGGCAGCGCCGGCGGCGCACTCGACGCTCTGCTCGGTATCGACAATCCCGGCGTTGCGGCGAGTATTGCTGCTTCCGGCGTCGCCTGCGCATTCTGATCGGAGAGGTCTGTGGCGTCTTTAAGCTGGCGCAACAGTGCAGTTGCAAACGCCTCGGGGTTTGTTGACGAACGATTTTCATCTGTCGCGTCGGTGTTTACTGAAAATTTTGTCGAAGACCGCGAGACCGGCGCCGCCTTCGCCGCCGTCGTGGATGGCGAGCTGGTTGTCGATATCCGCGGCGGCTGGCGTGAGCGAAAACGGGAAACGCCGTGGGCGGATGATACAATTGCCTGCGTCTATTCGACCGGTAAGGCGGTTGTTGCGATGCTCATTGCACGGGCGGTTTCGGAAAAGCGTCTGGACTATACAGCAACGGTTGCATCGATCTGGCCGGAATTTGCCGCGCACGGAAAAGAAGCCATCACGATTGCGCAGGTGATGTCTCATCAGGACGGCCTTGTTGCGTTTCCCGAAGATACATCGCCGGAAACTTATCTGGACTGGCGCGCGGCCTGTGCGACAGTCGAGGAGATGGCGCCGCTCTGGCCGCCCGGATCGGCCAATGGATATCATCCGCAGACTTTCGGATTTATTGCCGGCGAAGTTCTGCGCCGTGCGACCGGGAAAACAGTCGGCGAACAATTGCGTGATCTTCACGATCTAAACGATTTTCAGGTGTTTT
>CAMYNO010000360.1 GCA_947259815.1 uncultured Parvularculaceae bacterium | reverse complement strand
CAAACATGCGCGTCGGATCTTCCCCCTCCCGCTTGAAGGCGAAAACGCCAGACGTGTATGGAAATGAGCCCGGCAAGTTCTCCCGCAACATCCAACCGAGCAATTCGCCATGGTCTTCGTATCGCGGCAGGGCGACTTTTCTGATTTCCGTTCCTGACAAGGTTTTGCGCGTCAGTTCCGTCCGGATTTCTTTGTCGCGAACTTTGACCACATATTCATTACCCGAATAGTTTTCTTTAACTTGCGGCCAGTTCGTTAAAAGCTTACGCGCGCGCGGATCCTGACGGTCTTCACGCTCCTCAATCAACGGTTTCAACACCGCCGCATCGCCGCCGGCCCGCTCAAGAATTGTCGCAGAACTTTTTAGCTGCTGGATTTCCCGGGCGAGCGTAGATTGCTTGCGCGTTTTACCGTGATAATCGCGAACTTCTGCGGCAATTTCAGCGAGGTAACGCTGGCGCGACGGCGGCACGATTGCGTCACGCGCTGACGGCATGCGTTTTTCGTTTGGCGCAAACCTCGTCTCGACGAGCGTAAAGCCTTCCTTTTCAATTTTTTCACGCAGACCGACATAAAGGCCCGTTACGCCATCATCCTGGTAACGCGCTGCGATTGCTCCGTAGACGGGCATTTCTTCCGGCGGCCGTGTGAAGTCTTCCCGGTTACGTTGAACCTGCTTTCGAACATCGCGAAGGGCGTCCTCGGCGCCTTTTCGATCAAACTTGTTGATTGCTACGAGGTCTGCAAAATCGAGCATGTCTATTTTTTCAAGCTGAGAGGCGGCGCCGAATTCCGGCGTCATGACGTAAAGCGAAACGTCGGCAAGCTCTGCGATTGCCGCATTCCCCTGACCGATACCCGGCGTTTCCACGATAATAAGATCGAAACCTGCCGCCCGCGCTGCACTCACCGCCTGATGTACAAATGGCGGCACCTCTGAATCCGATTCGCGGGTTGCAATTGATCGAAAATAAATTTGCGGCGCATTTATCGAATTCATCCGAATACGGTCGCCAAGAAGTGCGCCGCCGCTTTTGCGCCGGGATGGATCAATTGCAAGGACCGCAATTTTGAATTCGTCTGAATCCATTCGGAAGCGGGTAATCAGTTCATCACTCAGAGACGATTTCCCGGAACCGCCTGTGCCGGTAACACCGAGAATCGGCGCCGGCGGCGCATCTGCTGCGGCCGCCTTAAGCGCTTTCAACGTCGGACTATCGACACGCCCCTGCTCCAGCTGCGTCAAAAATCTGGCAAGGTCACGCCAACCGGGGGAAGACAAGTCCGCGACACTCGCCTCCCCAGCATCGATTGGATCGAAATCGGCCCGGGCGACCATATCTTCGATCATACCCTGCAAGCCCATTTTCTGGCCGTCTTCGGGGGAATAGACACGCTCAACGCCATAGTCGTGAAGCTCGGCAATCTCTTCACGGACGATAACGCCGCCGCCGCCGCCAAAAACCTTTATGTGCCCGGCGCCCCGCTCCTTCAGGAGGTCAATCATATACTTAAAATATTCGATATGGCCGCCTTGATAGGAGCTGACGGCAATCCCCTGCACATCTTCCTGAATCGCCGCAGTAACGATCTCATCGACCGAGCGATTATGCCCAAGATGGATGACTTCTACGCCGCACGACTGAAGTATCCGCCGCATAATGTTAATCGCGGCGTCATGTCCATCAAACAGGCTGGTCGCAGTGACAAAGCGCACCTTGTTCTGACGAACGGGTGCGCCAGCGTCGCTTGCATCATCTTCTGTCTTGTCAGCAATGATCACGTCATCCGGCATCGAATTCTCCCATTACGGATTATTTTGCGCTTAGAGCGCGTCATCTGCAATTTCCATTAAGGACTGCGCGCCCGCAGTTGTTTCAGCCGAGTAGGCAACAGCGCGCGGCAATATGCGCTCGCCGTAAAATTTAGCGGTTGCGATTTTTGAATTAAAAAATTCAGCGTTTCCGCTATCGGACTTTAGTTCGTCCCTTGCCGCAAGCGCGGCCTGGGCCATCATCCAACCGCCTGTGACAACGCCCCAAAGGCGCAGGTAAGGCATGGCCCCGGCAGCCGCGTCGCGCATGTCTCCACTTTTTTGCTGCTCAAGCAGCCACGCTGTCGTCCCTTCAAGCTTGGACAGGCCCTCACCAAGCCGCATACGTAATACTGAAAGATCGCTGCCGGCGTCCGCAAGGGCGCCGTCAATATCGCGCATTTCGGCGATCATGGACATCGCTTCCGCGCCGCCGTCACGAGCGAGCTTTCGTCCGATCAGGTCATTCGCCTGGATACCGTTTGTGCCTTCGTAAATTTCGGCGATTTTCGCGTCGCGCATATATTGCGCTGCACCGGTTTCCTCCACATAGCCCATACCTCCATGGACCTGCACGCCATTCCATGCAGCCTCAGAGCCATTCTCGGTGCACCATGCTTTGACGATCGGGATCAGCAAATCGACACGCCGTTGCGCAGCATCTCTCTGCGTTGCTTCCGGATGGCGTTTAGCGATATCATTCTTGCCAGCGGTGTAATAGGCGAGCGCCCTGCTCGCTTCGGCGAGCGCACGTATGGTCATCAGCATACGGCGTACATCCGGGTGACGGATAATAGCAACCGGATCCGAACCCTCCCCAGAAACATCGCGGCTCTGAACGCGCTCGCGGGCAAAACTTGCCGCACGCTGATAGGCGCGCTCAGCAATGCCGACACCTTCAAGGCCAACGGATAAGCGCGCATTGTTCATCATCGTGAACATATAGGCGAGACCTTTGTTCTCCTCACCAACGAGGTAACCAATGGCGCCGTCATTCTCGCCATATTGCATGACCGCCGTTGGGCTCGCATGAATACCCATCTTCTCTTCAAGCGATGCGCAACGCACATCGTTTCGCTGGCCCAGTGCACCGTCGTCATTCACCATAAATTTGGGAACGATAAATAACGAAACGCCTTTCACACCTTCCGGCGCCTCAGGCGTTCTCGCCAACACCATATGGATAGTGTTGTCCGTCAGGTCATGATCGCCATAGGTGATAAAAATCTTCTGTCCGTAAATTCGATAATGATCACCGTCGCGCACCGCTTTTGCACGAACTTGCGCGAGGTCAGAACCAGCCTGCGGCTCGGTGAGCTGCATGGTGCCGGTCCATTCCCCTGAAATAAGTTTAGTGAGATACTTCTCTTTCTGATCAGGCGAGCCGTATTTTGACAGCGCCTCGACGGCCGCTTGCGTCAGCATCGGGCACAACGCAAACGCCATGTTGGATCCATGCCAAAGATCAAACAACGCGGTTGCGATAAGCGTCGGCAATCCCTGACCGCCATAATCGGGATCGAAAGGAACCGCATTCCATCCGCCTTCTACAAACTGGCTGTAGGCATCTACCCAGCCTTCTGGTGTTTTCACGGCGCCATTGACCAAGTTGGAGCCCTGCAAATCGCCAACGCGATTCAGCGGCGCCAAAACACCGGCGGCAAATTTACCGCCCTCTTCGAATATTGCTGCAAGCAAGTCTTCGCCAAGTTCCTCCCCACCAGGCAATGCAACAATCGCATTGAAACCAGCAAGCTTTGTGGCGACAAACTGCATATCGGTAAGAGGGGGAACGTAATCGGACATCAGAATTTTCCTCTGGATCAATTTGGCGGCTCAGAAAAACGCTGCCGCTAATCCATCTACATTCAGCGAATGCACACAGCGATTCAACATATCCGCGCCGCCCACTCACCGGCGGGAACGCCCGCTTTTAGTGGTTTTCTCGGCGTAATATGGCCATTTGTCAAATGCATTTAACGTAGCTATTATGCAATTTTTGCATGCCATATGAACGCCGCGAAACTGAAAGCCATTGTCGCCATCGATCAGCACGGCTCTCTCACCGCTGCGGCCCGCAGCCTTGGGCTGACACAATCGACAATAAGCCGCTCGCTTGCCGATATCGAACACGAAATCGGCTATGCCCTGTTTGACCGGCGCGCCCGCGATGTCGTGGCTACAGACCGCGGGCGCGGCTTTATCAATCGCGCCGCAAGGATCATTTCCGACCTTGACCAGCTCGGCGAAGACGCCCGCCAGTCACGCGAAGCCGGCGAGACATTAATTCGTGTTGGCGTAAGCCCCGCTTCCATGCAGGGGCTATTGAACAAGGCAATTGCTGCGCTAATGCGCGACCATCCTGACATGCGCGTACATCTCGCTGCAATGTCGGCCGGCGGTGGCGCGCGCGCACTGCGACGCGGCGACATTGATGTTCTCGTCGGGCCGGAAAACGCGTTGCGTTCCGACGATGCCTTCACGATCGAACGACTCGGCGCCCTCAAAACCAGCCTTTTCACCCGTAAAGGTCATCCATTATCCGAGCGGCCGGCTGCGCGACAGACCGATATCGTGAGTTATCCGGTCATCGCTCCTGATCTGATGAGCTGGCACACGGATCAATTGCGGCGTATGTTTAGCGACGCTGGCGATAGCGCACGGCAAATGCATGTAATTGAGTATTTTCCGCTTGTTGCGGACATTGTCGCCGCGAGCGATGCAGTTGGGGTAATCAGCGCAGAATATTCCGAATCAAAGGCGTTCATGCGGCGCTTTAACCTGCTCACTACAGCTATGTTCGATCCGCTCAATATTGGCTATGCAACGCGAAAGCGCTGGCTGCCAACGCCGGCAATGCGCGCCTTGCAGGACGCGCTCGGCCGGTTTCCTCCGGGCGTTTGATTATGCAATAAAGCGCCACAGGAATTTGCGAGGCAAAGATGAGCGAACCCAAAGTTTATACGCGCGGCGGCGATGCCGGCGAAACGTCGATGCTCTCGGGGGAAAGAATCAGCAAAGCCGATCCCGCAATCGCCGCGGTAGGCGATCTCGACGAACTATCCGTCGCGCTTGGATTTGCCCGCCTCGCTTTCAAAAAACGCAACGACACATTGAAAGACATTCAGCAAAAACTTTACCAGCTAAGCGCTCTGGTCAGCTATACGGGAGATCAGCATGCCGATAAGTTCAAACTGGAAGCCGGGGCGGTAGAGGCTCTTGAAGCCCTGATTGACGAAACACAGGAAACGCTTCCGCCGCTTAAGGAATTCATTTATCCGGGGCAGACCTATGCAAGCTGCACACTACATCAGGCTCGCGTCATTGCGCGACGAGCCGAACGTGGCCTTGCCCTCCTCCCGAATGAAAAGCGCAACGCGGCGATCCCCTTCGTCAATCGCCTAAGTGATCTTCTATTTGTTCTCGCGCGCGAAGCCGACCGCGAAGCCGGTGCGGACGAAGAAGGTTATCGCGAACGCCGCTGACCATCGCTCGTTAATTTTTCCGACCTTAATAGACAACTACGCTGCGAATGCTTTTACCTTCATGCATCAGGTCGAACGCCTTGTTGATGTCTTCAAGTGGCATCGTATGGGTAATCAAAGGATCAATCTGTATTTTTTGAT
>CAMYNO010000359.1 GCA_947259815.1 uncultured Parvularculaceae bacterium | reverse complement strand
GTCAAATCCCCCGGCACGGACAATCAGCGCAGTTAAAGGCAATTGCGGGCTAAATTTCCGTTCCTGTTTTTTTGTCGGAGGCGGCTCGCCGGTTTTATAATCGTAAATTGCGACCTTCTCATCGTGCAATAAATCGATGCGATCCGCCTTTGCAGACAGGGTGTATTTTATACCGCTATGCTCAAATTCATGCGCGCCGCGTTGCTCAATAATCACCGGTGCGCCTTCGAGGCGTCGTGCAGAATCCCATTCTGCAAACCATTCAAAAGCGTCGCGTGCGCGCGCGCGCCAGAATGGCAGGTGCGCGGCGCCGAATCCCGTTTCGATTGCCGCTTCTTCAAACAGCTTAACCAAGCGCTCAACGGAAGCAGTGCGATCACCTGGCGGCGCACTCTTTACGAAACGCTCAAGCACAGCATGAAACAAATTTCCGACCTGTCGTTGATCGACAGATTCGTTAAATTCATCGAGTTTTCTCAACCGAATAATTTGTTCGGCGTAAATTGAATATGGATCGCGTAGAAGAGTTTCAATACGGGTAACAGAAAACTTCACCGGACGCGCAGGAACTGGCGGGCGCGGAGAAACATAACGTAACGGAGAAATCGGCGCATCGTCGAGATGCTCTGCAAGTCGTTGAAATTTCTTGCTGCAATCAACCGCCTCCAATGCGCCGGCGCCCTGCAAAATATTTTTAAGACGAATAATCCAGCGTGACGCCGTCGCTGGCTTGCCGCCGGATTTTTTCGATCGCGTCAACATCACATTCGGCGCAGCGCTCAACTGTGCGAAGTCATGGGCGGAAAGGCCAATGCGCCTTTCCGGGGACGGCAAACCCGCAGCGCGTCGCATACCGCGTGACAGAAACGCATCTATTGCTGCGTCACGCGGCCATATGCCTTCGTTTAGCCCGCCCAGGATAATCGTATCTGCCGTCTGCAGGCGCGCCTCAAGAGGGCCTAATATAGCAACCCGCGGATGCGTTCCAACACGGCGGTGCACCGTAACATCAGCAATGACCTGATCGAAAAAGTCATCATATTCATCAATCGCAACTTGTTCGATTAGACTTGCGGCGTCCTGCAGATCGGCAATGCGCGCGGCGCCACATTCGCCGTCTTCACCGCGCCATAATCGATCTGCGCCGCTTTCTTGATCCGTTGATGCAAACGCTTCCGCTATCGCAATATGTGCATTCAATAACGATGCAAACGATTTGGTTTCAGCGGTTGCCGCATGCAAAGTGTCGGCTATTGATAAAAGCCGTTCGGAGAAAGCGCCGGCATTCGACAGACGTTTAGCTATTTCCTCAAGTGTTTCTGGCGCTACGCCGCGCAAGGCGATATCACCGCCGTTCACCATGGCGTTGCGCTCTGCATCACTGGCGCCATAACTAAACAATGGATGTCGCATCACGGCCGCTAATGCCGCCGCATTGGCCGGGTCGTTTAACAGGCGGGCAATAAGCCGAAGAAACCCGCCGCATTGTGTGTTTCCGAACGGAATACCGGCGCTGTCATCAACGTCAATTTCCCATCGCTTAAGCTTGCTCGCAACGCGACGGGCAAGATCGCGATCCGGCGTCACGAGAAACACCGTTCTACCGGGGTCATTCAAGACTTCGCGAATTTTCAGTGCTATCGCATCTGCTTCGCGTTCCTCATCCTGCATTTCGACTAATGTTAAACCCTTGAGCGCTGCGTCGAACTTATTCGCACGCGCGCGAAAAGCATCTGCCCAGTCTCGCCAACTGTCGGTTGCCGCCGCAGGTCTCAAGGCAACATTGACAACTTCAGTGCGTAGCGGAGAACATTGACCATCCAACGCCGCCCAAGGGACTACATCACTCCGCCCGCACCCCAAGCCCCCTTCAATCAGATGCTTTAACCCACTTTGCGGATGCGGATCGTCAATGACACGCCACGTCGCCTCATCCGCATCAAGATCAACGCCGGGAAGAATTACACAGCCCTTGCTTAAGGTAGAGACAATGCTCATGAGCCGCGCGACCGCCGGCGTCGAACCTGTTGTCCCGGCGACAATCACAGGGTGCTCGGGCGGTTGGGCGCGATATGATTCAACAAGGCGATTAATGAGAGCGACCCGGCGAGCCGCCGGATCGATGCGGTCAATCTGCTGCAGGTATTGCGGCCATGCGTGCGTTACAATTTCAAGAAATTCCAGACTTTTCGCCCAATGCTGAGCCAAATCGTCCGGCGCAGTACGAGACAATACCTCTGGATCAATTTCTTCCGTGTATAGCGACTCCAGCAAGAGCGCGAGTTCGCCGGCAGCCGCAAGCGCACTCACAAAAGACCCAGTTCCGCCGGAAGCGATGTTCCTGGCGGCAACGAGCTTCGCCAATATCAACTTTCTCTCAATGCCGGAGATCGCAGGCGGTAATTCCAGTTCGTCGGGCGCCATCCCCTTAAAGAGCCCTGCCTCTTCCTCATCGACATCACCGATAGCGCGAATTTTTGGCAGGATTGTCGCGCTGCCCGCGCCGACGATCTCAACAAAACAATCAATCAGAGCGCGAACAGCGCGCCGCGTCGGCAAATAGATTTCATAATCGGCCATCGCCGCCGGATTGCCAGCAGTGCCGGAATATATTGATCGCGCCAACTCTTTAAGGAACGGCAATTGCGGACTGATGGAGAAGATACGCGGCGTCGGCCCATCAAACATTGAAGGAGCGGCGGCGCCGCTCATGCTGCAAGCGCAGCCAACCGGCGTTCTGCGGCAACAAGCCCCTCAGGGTCGCCCACATGCAGCCAATCGCCGTCATGAATTGCGCCGAATAGTCGACCGCGCAACGCCGCCAATTCCCATAACACCTTCGTGGAAAATGCGCCATCGGGCCCCCGGTCAATCAGCGCTGGCGTGATAATTTGCAGGCCGGTAAAAACATAGGGAGCCGCCTCACCGCTGCGAAATTTTATTTGCCCGTTTGCAGCGCGCTCAAAATCGCCAACGCCGTCATAACCACTGGCACTCTCAATCGGCGCCAAAAGCAATAAAGCGTCCATTTGCTCCGGGTTCCATATTTGCGCCAATTTGGCGCAAGGTTCATTGTCGCCATTGTCGACTAAAATAGCATCCGTATTCGTACAAAATAATGGCGTATCATCAAAAAATGCGCGCGCTTTCCTTAATCCCCCGCCGGTTTCCAGAAGCGCATCGCGTTCGTCAGAAATTTTTATCGAGGGAGCCGCACGGCTTGAAACATGCGCCTCGACCTGATCGGCGAGATAATGAACATTGACAATTGCTTCACGAACCCCAGCATCTTTGAACCGGTCAAGCGCGTAATCGATTAGCGCTTTTCCGGCGACTTTTATAAGCGGCTTTGGTGTTGCATCGGTTAGCGGCGCCATGCGCGTACCCAAGCCGGCGGCAAGCACCATCGCTTGTTTTGGCATTCCGCTCATGCAGCCAACTCCGAAAAATGCCTGTTAAAAAAGTCGCGCATCGCGCTGGCCGGACTACGTCGCAGATCGTTACGAAAATGTGCTTCAACGCGCGGCAAGAACTCCAGGTAACGCTGCTTGCCGTCGCGCTTTGCAAGGCGCGCAAAGACCCCAAGTATTTTTGCATTCCGCTGGACAGCAAGAATAGCATAATCACGCAAGAATTGGTCGCGGTCAAAATCGCCATGCTTTTCCGCGTTAAATACATATCGACCGATCATCGCGACCGCCAGTTCCGGATCAACGTCGCGTCTTGCATCTTCGAGCAACGACACCAGGTCATACGCCGGCGAACCAACCAGGCCATCCTGAAAATCAATTACGCCGACGCGCGCGAGTCCTTCACTCTCAGGCCGCCACAGCAAATTCTCTGCGTGATAATCACGTAACACGACGGCGTGTTCCGGACCGAGACCACCAAGCAACTCATCCGTCACAGCGCGGTATTCAGCAATGATGGATGGATCAGCACGCGCCGCTTTCTTTAATGGCCAATACCATTCGATCAGAAGGTCGGTCTCAGACGTTAAAGCAAGCTGGTCATAGGCAAGCATGTGATAATCGGCGCCACTTGGCGGCGTTGGCGCTCTCGCATGCAAGAATGACAACACGTCTGTTGCGTGCTCATACATCATGCGTTCGTTTTCCTGCGTAACGACTTTCGCAAAAAGGTCGTCGCCCAAATCCTCAATCAAGGCAAAGCCGGTTTGAGGATCGGCGGCGAAAATTTCCGGCGCCGCAATCCCCGCATCCCGTAACATTTTAGCGATAGCCAGAAAAGCATTGAGATTAGGCCCGGCAAGGCGCGCGCTTGCATTATAGCCAAGACGCCGTCGCTCATCTGCGTCAGCATTTGGAGGACAAGGGGCCGCCTCGCTTGTGGGCGGCGCCGACATTAATACCGCATGGCGCTGCGGCACTGTCACGCGAAAATAGGAACGCGACGACGCATCGCCAGCGAGCGGCATGATCGCTGCGTTGCGCCAGCCGGCGTTTTGTAAAAACTCCTCAAGGAGCGGGTTTTTGGTCTCGGCGGTATTCAGGCTCACAAACTAATCTCTACGTTGATTCTCAATTCGGGAAGCTATTGCCTCCAGCCGGCCGCACCAGGATGGCGCAGCAATTATCTCAGTGCGCCTACCACTGTCGCCTTGAACAAATCGTATCGTCATTAATCGATCTTGCGGCAATTTTGGCCCACGCTCCGGCCATTCGATCAGGGACGCCCCCTCTTCAAGCGCGTCCTCGATACCAAGCTCCCAAGCATCCGCGGGTTTTTCGAGCCGATAAAAATCAAAATGCCAAATCGACAGATCCTCGCCATCATAGGTTTCCACAAGCGTAAAAGTGGGGCTGGGGACATTTACAGCTTTCACTCTTCGTTGAATTGCCGCCCTTGCCAGCGTTGATTTACCCGCGCCAAGAGGGCCGATAAGCGATACAACGTCGCCGATAGCCAGCTCATCGCCAATTGCCGCGCCGAGCGCCATGGTATCTTTTTCGGTCGGGAGTGAAATCGATATCGCGTGCATTTCGCGCCATATTATGTCGCTGAACCGCCTGAAGTCTCAGCATATTTGCGGCAAAATTACCAATACAACGCAAAAGCCTTGCTGTTATATCGTCGGCCGTTAAATCATGCCGCATTACCGGAATGTGCAGAAATGATCAGGGCCACGGAAGTTAGATTACATGCCTAAAATTACCTACATTGAACATAACGGGACGGAACATACCGTCGATGCGGACAAGGGCGTCTCCGTCATGGAAACCGCCATCAAGAATATGGTGCCGGGTATCGACGCCGATTGCGGCGGCGCATGCGCCTGCGCAACCTGTCATGTTTACGTGGACGAAGGCTGGCTGGAAAAGGTTGGAAAACCTGAAGCCATGGAGGAATCGATGCTTGATTTCGCCGCGGAACCGAAGGCAAATTCCCGGCTTTCTTGCCAGATCAGCATTACCGACGAACTGGACGGCCTGATCGTTCGCCTTCCCGAATTTCAGGGATAATCTTGCGAACATCAGGCCTTGACCCAAATTAGTCCGCGGGCTTTTATGAACATATGGGGAACACCGCTGCCGCGCCACTAGCCCGCCCGGATCAAACCGCAATCTTGACGCGCGGGGTTATGCGCCTGTTCGTGGAATTAGGCCTGTCGCCGCTCGCTGAATTCAAACTCGCCAATGGACGGCGCGCCGATGTCGCGGGCGTTGATCGTTCCGGGAAAATTACGATCGCCGAGATAAAGTCCTGCCAGGCTGATTTCGACGTAGATCAAAAATGGCCAGATTATCTCGACTTCTGTGATCGCTATTTCTTCGCCGTCGATCCGAATTTCCCAGTCGGCATCCTTCCCCCCGATGAAGGCTTGATCCTCGCAGACGCTTATGGCGCCGTAATCAAACGCCCGTCAGTTGAGCGAACATTGGCTGCCGCCCGGCGCAAAGCGTTGACTTTGCGGTTTGCACGGCAAGCGGCAATGCGCCTTTCATACGCCTGACTTCATCTAGGCGTAAGGCGAAGAAGTTTACCTTCCGGATCGCCACTACGGACTTCGGTCGCGACATAAATGGCGCCATCAGGCCCTACGCGAACATCACGAATACGCTCTCCAACAAGATAGCGCTCTTCGCCCACGGCCTTATCACCATCGACAATGACGCGGTGAAGCGCCTCGCCAGCCATCGCGCCAACAAGCAAATCACCGGACCATTCGGAAAACAATTCGCCACGATAGACCGCCATGCCCGAAGGCGCGATTGACGGCGTCCAGTAATGAAATGGTTGCTGCGTGCCTTCATATTCCGTGAACGGCGTAATCCTTGCGCCATTATAGTCGATGCCATAAGTCGCGGCCGGCCAGCCATAATTAGCGCCCGGTTCGATTATATTAATTTCGTCACCGCCCCGTGGGCCATGTTCATTCGCCCATAAAATTGCGCGTTCGGGATCATAGGCAAATCCTTGCGGGTTGCGGTGCCCTTTTGAATATAGCTCTGGAAGAGAGCTTTCGCCGAAATCCGGGTTGTCGTCCGGTATCGATCCGTCTTCGTTGATCCGAATGACAGCGCCAAAGCTTGAAGACATATCCTGCGCTTTTTCTTTATACCGCGAGCCCTCGCCTATTGTAGCGTATAACTTATCGTCCGGCCCCCAAACGAGACGCCCGCCGAAATGGTGGCCCGTGTCTTTTAACGGTTTGGCGTCGTAGATCGGTTCTAAATCGCGAATTTCATCGTCGATAAATTTTGCGCGGGATATACGCAGAGCATTCGCCTCCTGCGAACCATGCGCGTAGGAGATAAAAATGACTCGGTTTTCGGCGAAATCCGGGTGCGGAAGAATATCAAATAATCCACCCTGATTATAAGCCAACACATCCGGCGCGCCGGCAACCGGCGCCGCCGCCATAACCCCGTTCCGTATAAGGCGCACGCGGCCGGGGCGTTCCGTCACCAGCACATCGCCATCCGGTAAAAAACTAATGCACCACGGGTTTGAGAGCCCCTCGGCAAATGTTTCTATTGCGAGTTGTTGCCGCCCTTCCGGCGCTGGCGGTTGTTGTTGTTTCTGAAGCGATTTGTCGCCGCCGCCGCCGCCCGGCGGAAGCGCGCCCGACGAATTTTCTGATTGTGCCTTTGTCGGCTGGCCGCAGGCCGTGAATAAAGCCAAGAAAATTGTCGAAAAAATCAGCGGTTTGACGAGCGCATAACTCACAAGGCAAACTCCCTATTATCAGCCGCACTATGGTTCGCATGTTTTTTCAGTAAGTGCAAAATCGCATAGGCGTCCTCAAACGAACGACTAGGACCAAGATTTCCGGGGAGCGAAGCTTGAAGATCATAAAAACTTGCGCTGCGTATCTGACCGCCATCGCGGTCACATATTTGTTAGCGACCGTGTTTTACACAATGCGCATCCTCTCGGGCCAATCAGGTTTCGGCGCGACATATACGCCGGCCCAGCAAGCTGAAACATATATCGCGAACCTGACGGGGCTGTGGCTTTATGCGGTGATGATTGCGATTGCACTGCTGTTCGCATTTTCAATTGCCTGGGTTGTGAAAAAAGCGCTTCCGCCTCTCGCGCCCATTGCATATCCAGTTGCCGGTGCGGCGGCTATCTTTACTCTTCTCATGCTTGTCGAAGCGCAGCTCGGCGGCGGAGCCGGCATCATCGGCGGCGCGCGAACGCCAATCGGTGTCGCCCTTCAATGTGCGGCCGGTTTTACCGGCGGGATAACTTTCGCATTAATCAGGCCGCGCAGGTAAACAGCTGCACGGTTTGAATTTCTGCGCCGGCGGGCGTAGAAACCCGCGATGCAAGAAGAGATTGCTTCATTAATCAAGAAAACGGCGGCGCAGGTTCGCGCGCGTGATTTCTTGTGGGCCGCGGGAATCAGCGCCGGCGTCGGCGTCGTCGTCCTTGTGGGTGCCAACGCCGATTGGCGGATATCGCTCTTTACCTGGGCGGCTTTTCTCAGCGCGCTGGCTGTCCGATACCGGTTTTCCTCCGGCCGCGCCTGGGCCCAGCCCGTGCAGCGCATTGTCGATATCGAATTGGGCGCGCAACGTGCTGAACTGGCAAACTTACGAATTGCCCGCGGCGTGGCCATGGCCCTGCCGGAGCCGCTTTTTATCCTCGATGGCGATGGGATCGTTGAACACGCCAACCCCGCCGCGGAAGCCCTGGCCGGCGCCAAAAACCTTGAAGGGCGTCACTTTGCATCCGTATTAAGGGCCCCCGATGTCTTTGAAGCTGCCGAAAGCGTATTGGAAACGCGTGAAGCGAAAACTGTCGACTTCGTGACGACCGGTTCCGTGGAACTTTCATGCCGGGCTTTCGTCGCGCCAATGTGGACAGACGAACAGGAGCCGCCCGCCTCAGTGCGCCGCTCGCTCATTTTCATTCGTGACCTGACGAGCGAACGGCGGCTCGATCAGATGCGCGCAGATTTTATCGCAAGCGCAAGCCATGAACTTCGCACGCCGATAGCATCACTTCTCGGGTTCATAG
>CAMYNO010000358.1 GCA_947259815.1 uncultured Parvularculaceae bacterium | reverse complement strand
GGAAATCACTGAACCGAAAATGCACATGGGGCATGATTTCGCGCAATGTCAGCGCCTCGCGATAATAGCGCCGGCGAATTTGCCGATAGGTTTCCTCATGGATGTGAACAACCGGCGCATCGGCGACATAACCGACGCGGCCGCCGGCTTCGACAAGCCTCTTGCCGAGAACCATATCTTCAAGGCCCGTCACGTTTTCGTCGAATGGGTGTTCGGCCCATGTCGACTTCCGGATTGCCGCATTTGCGTTGTTCACAAAAAAGTCCGCCTGCGGAAGCTTGTCATGGGCTGGATAATATTGCGCAAAGATCTGGTGTTCGGAAAAGCGGGTAACGTCATGGCCGATCTGTCGCCCGTAAACATAGTCGACGGTGTTTTCACGAAGCGGCTCTATCAGATTGGCGAGCCATTTTTCGTGCGCCGGAATGCAGTGCGCGGAGATAAAGACCAGATATTCGCCAATCGCTGCGTCGCAGCCGTAATTTAACGAGCGTCCGAAGGTGAACTCGCTCTTTTTGATATTGACGATGCGGCAATGATGGCTTTCGGCGATTTTTACCGTGCCATCGGTCGAGCCGGAATCGACAAGAATGATTTCTACCGCAGTGTTGTCCAGCTGTTGCCGACGGCATTCTTCGAGCGCTGCGCCGAGCCATTTTTCCTCGTTCAACGCCCGGAAAATAATACTGACAGTTTCGCGTTTCGTCATTACGCGCCTTGCATGAACGGGATGCCGTTGCTTATGCCCCAGCCGGCGAAATTGATAAACCCCTCGCGCCGGGCCTTAATCGGAAAAACGCTCCAGATCCGCCACCCGCGCGCGCAGGGAAGTAAGGCTCGCCTCCTGCCGCTGTAAGTGGTCCAGCACGGCAAATCGGACATACAGCAACGCTGCGCCGAGGCCAAAAACCGCCAGCGCGCTCGCCGCTGCAAGCGCAATCAGCGGCAGGGATACTTGCGCGAGCGCCGCCCATGCTGCGACCGCAATGCCAAGCAGAAGAAACGCAGTAGCCATGACGGCGCCATGGGCCGCAATGAATTCGCGTTTCAGGCTTTTTTTCGTCTCGCGCAGGTCCGGCAGGGCTTCATCGGGCGTCTTAGGGGCGTCGCCAGCGCCGAGGAACCGCTCAAGATCAATGAAGGAAAGGCACCGAACGCCGGAGCCGGGATTGCCATTGTAAATCTCGACGCCTGTTTCCTTCAGGCGCGCGGCGGTCCGCCGCCACGCATTGACGTGAAGATCGGGCCGTGGATTGGGAATGTTGTAACGGTCGCCCGGCGCCTGATAGCCTTTGAAGAAATAATTTGGATTGTCGGCTTCCTCGACGATTTCAAGTTCAATCCCGTCGCCGCGCTTGGCGCCTTTGACGATTTCCTTGTACTGAGCATCGACTCCGAGAATGACAATTTTTTTGTAACCCATACTCGCAGCCCATAAGGCGGAGTGACTGCCGGTGGTCGGCGGGTTCTCGGCGAGTAAGGGTTTTGATTCGCGCGCTGCATCGAAATTGACTACGCGCCGGGTTTGCGCTGTGCGGCCAAGGGCTTCGACAAGATTACTCCGCAGCAGGAAACGCTCGATGCGCCCTTCCTCAATCAGCGCGGCAATTTCGTCCTTGTGCGACATGCCGACCACAAGATCGACACAGGCGTAATAGCGCGGGCGCCAATCGATCTCCCGCCAATAGCGATAAGCTGCGTTCATGCCGATCGTCGCATAAGGGGAAAGCGACGGCAGCGATACGCCCGCAAGGGACGGACCGTTTCCAAGCACGAAAGCGGTATCCTCATCGGCGCGGGTGCGCGGCAATCCTGTCTGGACGTCATCCATGGCGCTGAGATATGTCATTGGCCGTCAGGCGTGTCCATTCCGGGCTGCGCGAAAAATTAACCCGGCGGCGTTTGTGACCGATCCCCGATTACTGCTGATAGATTTCACGCCGATGACCGGACCGGCGGCGACAAGCGCTCTGAAAGCGGCCTATTTTCGTGACTGGGCCGATGGCGCGCTTATCCATGTGAGCGATGTTGGCGGACGGGTCGCGGCGGCCTCTGGCATGGCGCGGCCGCAGTTCATCGAATCTGATGACGCGGCGATCAGTCTATTGATTGGCTCGTTTGCACCAGAAGTTGTGCTTTACCGGCCGGTTGCGGATTCGCCAGCGCTCCATGACTTTGCGATGCGGGCGATCGAAAAGGCGACGGGCGCCGGCGCTGGTCTTGCGCTCTGGCTGATGGATGACTGGCCGGCGCGTCTCGAAAAGAAAGACGCCGCGCACTTCGAAGAAATGGACCGTGACCTTCGCCTGTTGCTAGGCCGGGCCGGCGTAAGATTTGCGATTTCCGACGGCATGGCCGGCGCATTCGAGGATCGCTACGGCGCTCCCTTCGACGTTGCCCATAATGGCGTCCTGACGGATGACTGGCCTGCGCGTAACGCCGAACACCGTGAAAGATTGGTTGTCCGTTATGCCGGGTCACTCGCGCCGGACACGACCAGGGACAGCGTCCTTGATGTCGCGCGCGCGGTCGCGGACCTCGCCGGTTCTGACGCGCCCGTGGTTCTGGAGGGGCGCTCCCACAAAATCTGGCTCAAGCAATCCGGCGAGGAGCTGAACGCCCTTCCCAATGTTTCCTTTGCCGAATCGGATTTGAGCGCGGCGGCCTACAGGGAATGGTTATGCGGCGCTGACATATTGCTGCTTGCCTATAATTTCGATGAGCACACGCGGACTTATCTTCAGTATTCGTTTGCGAACAAGCTGCCCGAAACCATGGCCGCCGGCGCGGCGATTCTGGCCTATGGGCCGGACGGTCTTGAAACGATTGATTATCTGAAGCGCAACGATCTCGTTGAAGCGGTGACGAGCCGTGATCCTGAACAGCTTCGTGACGCGTTGCTGCGCCTCGCGCACGCTCCTGCGCGGCGCCGCGAATTGTCGGAGCGGGCGCGAAGCCACGCATTTTCCAGTTTCGAATTCACCGCGATGAAGGCGGCGTTTAAGGAAAAACTTAGCCGGCTGATTGCCACTGCGACGGATTCCGGTGGTGGTGTAGACGCTGATGCAGCTATCAAGGCAATTGCGAAAAAGGAGCCGGAGCAATCATTTCCCGGCGCGGGGTTGCTGGCAAAAATTCGCCGGCGCTTGTCAGCGCGCTGAGATGCGTCAGGATACTTTTAGTCTTGCGGTCGACTGGTTTTCCAAAAACCACTTATAGGTTTCGCAAAGCCCGTCGCCTAACTCGATGGACGGGCGCCAGCCCATTTCCGCAAGCCGATCCCCTGACATAAGCTTGCGCGGCGTGCCGTCCGGTTTGGTCGTGTCGAAACGCAATTCGCCATCGAGGCCGACGACGCTCATGATTTCCTTTGCCAGTTCTGCGATGGTGACATCGACGCCGGAACCGACATTTACATGTTGGGCGCCTGAATAGTTCTTCAAAAGAAATATGAGCGCGTCGGCGCAG
>CAMYNO010000357.1 GCA_947259815.1 uncultured Parvularculaceae bacterium | reverse complement strand
GAAACGCCGGAAATGCTCGCCGCCGCTTAGCCGCCCATTTCTTCAAGCAGTTTCTTACAGAGCGGCGCGAATGGTGATCGCACCTCTGTCAGGTATTTCAGATCGGTCACCGGCAGTTTCATCACCGTGACCAGGCCGTAATCGGGGTGTTCCTTATCGAACAACCGGATATAGCCCATCTTTAAAAATAGCGGGAGCAGCGGTTCGTTGACGTCCATGTAGCAGGACGTGGCGCCGGCGCGCACGCCATGCTCATAGATCATCTTCAGCATTCGAATTGAAACGCCGGTTTTGCGATGGGCGGCGGCAACCATGTTGCGTGTGCAAATGCTTGCGGCTTCACGCTCGTCCTCCGGAAGTTTGTCGATTCCATAGAGCGCGTCATACGGAGCGATTGAGCCTTCCCGAACAAGGTTCAGACGGACGACAGCGATGATTTCGCCGTCCTTTGTCACCACGCCGTGATGGGCTGTTTTGTCGAGCGGATCGATTATGGTCTTGGCGTCGTGGTCAGCGTAGGTCTGCTTTCGATGCAGTTCCTCGACATATACTCCGTACCGAAACCTGAAGACCTCTGGCGGACAATCCGCTGCAGAGTATACGCGATACTCAACCATGACTTGCCCGCATTTTGAGCCGCGTTACGCTACGCGGGTTTTCGCTAGAAGGTCCGAAGGCTGCAAGCCATCCGCATTCAATTCTTCCCAGTTCCAGCCAGTTTCATATGGCGTGTGAACATCTTTGATCGCTTCGTCGATCATTGCTGAATACAGATAGGACGTCGTCTTCATCGCATATTCTACGGCGTCAATATCCGCCTCGGTTTTCAGAAGCGAGTCTGCATAATGCTTCATCAACCGATTATGCGCCTGGTCGATTTCGATGTGATCTCGTAAAAATGTCGTCGCTGACTGCGGGACATTTATCGCTGCTAATTGCTCTGCGATTACCGGACCAGCCATTGTTGGCATGAATTCGAGGAAATAGAGATATCCGAGATAGCCGAGCGTATTCAAATTGTGGATTTGATAAAACGCAAACGATGTCAACGCCGTCGTGGCCGGCAGTGGATTTTTATACGGAACAAGCGTCGCGTCGCCGCCGATATCGATATAATCATTCAGCGCCAGCTGGTCATGTCCGATTTCGGATGCGGCATGCTGGTAAAATCCCTTGATCGCGTCGCGCTGTCGACCACGAAAATAAACCGTGGCCAATGCCTGCAATTGTGGGTTTTCGCGAACACAATAAGCAACCTGTTTTAAGTATGACCCGTATTCTTCCATGGTCATCTTGCCTTCGGCGAGATGGCGCATAGACGGGCTTTCCATGAATGCAGCGAGGATCGGCTTAAACCGTCGCTCCAGCTTTTCAAACACGTTATGATTCCTTTAATAATGGTTAACAAGATATTAACTTTAATGGCATAATTTTACACAGGCAACTGTCTCGGAATGAGAAATGTGGAAAATGTGCGGATTTAATTGCGGCGCATTGTTGCGGAAATTAACCAGTCCATAAAACAAGCAGGCTAATTTCGGCGCCGGACCAATACGATATGCAGCAGCCGAAAAAACATCCCATCAGCCCGTTGACCGCGAAGTTTACTTCTGCGGAGACGGAGCAGGCGTATCAAAATTTCGTCTTTGCACGAAATATATTGAGCAATTTGTGGGGCTTAGGCTTCGGGCTCTTTCTTTACATCATCTATGTATTCATCGAGCCTGCAGATTCCGCCGAGCCGCAAGCGACGCAGGCGATCCGCATTTTTGTCGTTGCGGTATCGATCTGCTTTCTGGCCTTGCTGACGCACAATTCATTTCGTAAGCGTTATGATGTCATAACAGCGATAATTATTCTGCTGATGGGCGTTGGCCAGAATCTTATGGTTTGGGTACAGCCAAATCTGGACAACACCTACTATGTCGGGCTCATTCAGGGCCTGATCCTGTTTGGATTGCTGCTGCGCGTGAATTTCATCAGTATGGTTGCGCCGGTTACTGCGACCTTTTTGATGTTCTGCGTGGTCGTGTTTTCCAAAGGTGATCCGGCTGTTGCGACATTGCAATCTGCAAATATTTTTGTGGTTAGCAGCATATGCCTTATCGGCGTCTATCTCATTCAGCGCTATCAGCGCGAAGATTTTTTCAAGACGCAAACCATCGAAGTGCAGAACGAAAAGCTCAAAGTGTTGCTGGACGCTGCTGAAAAAGACAATGAGCGTAAAATCGCTGCGCTCAATATGCTCGTTCATTTTATCAAAACGCCGCTTCATCAAATTACAGGGTTCTCCGACATTCTCGTTGACGCCATGCGCGACGGACCCGCCGGTGAATCCGCTGAAAATGCGCGCTATATCAAAAAGGCAACGGTGAACCTCACCAAGAGCGTGAACGGTCTTCTTACCTATCATCGGCTTGACGAGGCGGAATCCCGCAACGAGCCGGAGGCAATTCAAATCTCGTCGGCTGTCGACGATATGATGGAGTTGATGCCGAGCGGCGTTGATATCTCGAAAGAAGATGCGCCAGACGCAAAAATGCTTGCCGATCCGGCTATTCTACGATCGGCCCTGAACGGGCTCGTTGAGCATTTCGCTGATCCGCGCTGTGGCGCAAAACAGATTGTATTGTCTACCGGTGAGAGCAACCGCGGACCCTCACTGACCATAGAAGACGATGGGCGTGTGTTGTCGTCTGCGCAGTTCGAAGATCTCGTCTTGCCGCTAACGCAAATGACTGGGTATCTGAGCCAGACCGGCGATGAAATGTCCATGGCGTTGCGTACTGTCGCAAGGGCGCTGGAAATCATGGGCGGTGATATCGCTCACACGGCGCTGCCTGACGGCAATCAATATGTCATCACCTTTGCCCCCGCAACAGCGCGTGGCGCGGCGGCAGCCTGATGAAACTTCCGTAGGCGGTCCAATTTCACGTTTATAACCTGAGCAGACTCATCCGTCAGCGTTGAAGAGTTCGCCACAACGGCGGCCCTCGTCAAATTTGCTGGCGCGGGGCGCAAGAAAAAATTTATCCGCGCCGGATAGTTTGTTTACTGAGTAGAGGAGAGTAAATATGCTGCATGCTTTATGGACCGCCAAGTCGCTCCGTTATTGGATCGCCGTGGGCATGACGGTCGCCATTGCGCCTCTCGCCGTCTCGGCGGTCGCCGGCTATGTGCTCCTCAATCGCGACGTAATCGCCTCGTTTCATGACGCTTCCGCGCGCGAACGCACCCAGGTCGCGCCGACCCAGCATTTACGCATCCTGCTCTGGGATACGTTGGTTCCCGTTGATGAATTTGTCGATGAAGGCGGCGCGGAGCGCCCCGCAATCTATCGGGCGATCAGGTCACGTATCGAAACGCAATTCGCAAGCCTGCATGAGGAATTGCAGACCGACCCGGGCGCCCTTTTACTTGTCGAGCGCGCGCGCGGTCATTGGACCGACGCAGATCGGCTCGCGACGGAGCTGGTTTCCGTTCCACGGCCGCCCGGCGATCCTGAAGCGGCTAAACTTATGGAACGATTTCATGGTGCGATCACTGCGTCTTCCGACAAGCTCGGGTCATCCTATGAACTTATCGCCGGGAAAATTCAGGAAGACCATGACATTGCGGTTCGCGCCTATGAGAAATCCCAATGGCTCGCCGCCATTGCCGCGGCCGCATCGCTCATCGCCATACTCGGCGGCATATTCTTGATCGGCCGCGTCATGGCGGCGAGTGTCGACCGGCTTGTTGACGGGGCTGAGCGTTTTGCAGAGGGAGACCGCGATCACCGTATAGAAGTCCGTGTGCCGCCGGAATTGCGGCGTGTCGCCGAAGAATTCAACCGGATGATAGCGCGCATACACGATTCGGAATCGGCGCTAGCCGAACTTGCACGCCGAGATGGGCTCACGCGTCTCTTAAACCGCCGCGCTTTCGACGAGGCGCTTGCGGAAATGTATGCCCGTATGCGCCGCACGAGCGAGGAAGGCGCATTGTTGACCATGGACATCGATTTTTTCAAACGCATCAATGACACCTATGGTCATTCGGCTGGCGATGATGTGCTCCGCGCTTTTGCAAAACTGGTGACGGCGGATCTTCGTCCTTTCGATCAAGCCTTTCGGGTCGGCGGCGAGGAGTTTTCCGTGCTTCTTCCCGGCGTGAGCATGGTGGTGGCGTGCGATATGGCGGAACGGCTTCGTGAAGCGGTCGCCGCGCATCCGATTGCGGCGCACGGCGAAGAAATACCCGTTACCGTTAGCATTGGCGTCGCCAAGGTCTCGGAAGCCGTCAACCCCAACGAACTCGTCGACGCCGCTGACGCCGCGCTTTACCGCGCGAAGACAACGGGGCGAAATCGCGTCGTCTCCATTGACGAATTCGGCGCGCATGAGTCGGGAAGCAAGAGTCCGTCAAAACCAGCAATTACGGCGTAAGTGATTCGGATGAGAAAATCGCGGAGCGTTTGCGCGCTGAAATAGCGCGCGTGTCGTTCGCTTTCACTTTGAATTCGGCACGATCTTCGTTGTGACGTTGATCGTTTTCGATCAGATCGTCGCGGCGAAACAAGCTTCTTTTTTGCACTTGGCGGCGCCGGTCGTGTTCGACCGGCGTTTGGTGACGCCTGCCGTTTCAACATGTTAAATGATTGAATACAGTTGAAAATTGGAGCGGGCGATGAGATTCGAACTCACGACCTAAACCTTGGCAAGGTTTCGCTCTACCCCTGAGCTACGCCCGCTCACTTGGCGCGCCGGCGCGTCGCCGCCCCGGCAGGGGGCGCTATATGCACGAGGGACCGGGGCATTGCAAGCGGCAAGTGAGCGCGTCAGAAAGACCGCTTTACCGTCTGGATTACGCCGCCAATGACCGACGAAATTACACCTGCGCCGCCGCCTGCCACGAGGGTGGATTTGTTCGCCCGCTTCGATGCGCTGGGGCTTAACCATAAGACGGTCGAACACCCGGCCTTTTTCACCGTCGAAGAGGGCCGATCCTTTAAGGCTGACATGCCCGGCGGCCATTCGAAAAACCTGTTTTTGAAGGACAAAAAAGGGGTCTTGACGCTTGCTGTCGCGCTTGCGGACACGCGCGTCGATCTGGTCGGCTTAGGCAAGGCAATCGGCGCCAAGGGGCGGCTTTCGTTCGGCAAACCGGAGCTGATGACGCAGACCCTGCGGGTCATTCCCGGCTCGGTGACGCCTTTCGCGTTGATCAACCCATCCGCCGAGGCGCTCAGTCGCATCGTTCTGGATTCTGCGCTAATCGCCGCGGATCCGGTATGGTTTCACCCCCTTGAAAATACCGCGTCCACGGCGATTTCCCCAGATGACTTGATGGTGTTCCTCAATTCCTGTGGTTTTGAGCCGGAAATCCGCGATCTGAGTGCGCCGCTGGGTGCCTGATGCCTTGCCTTTGCGGTCCGCCGCCCTCATCTAGGATGGAGTATTGAATACGCGAATATTCGGAGACGGTCGCATATGGAACCGATAATTGGCGCCGCCGCTGCGCCGCCCGCTGATCTTATCAAGGACGCCACGGTCGAGACATTCGAGCAGGACGTCATTACCGCCTCGCAGGAGGCGCCGGTCATTGTGGATTTCTGGGCCGACTGGTGCGGCCCGTGCAAGCAGTTGGGCCCCGTCCTGGAGCGCGGTGTTGTCGCCGCCGGAGGCAAGGTGCGTCTTGTCAAAGTCGATATCGACAAGAACCAGATGCTCGCCTCACAGTTGCGCATCCAGTCAATTCCGACCGTATACGCATTTTATCAGGGCCGCCCGATCGACGGCTTTCAGGGGGCGCTTCCGGAAAGCGAGATCAAGAAATTTATCGACCGGCTGGTCGACGCGGCCGGTGCCGCTGACCAGGGCGCGCCAGGCGGTGCTGAGGACTATCTGAGCGCCGGCGAGGCGGCTCTTGGTGAAGGCGACGTCGCCGCCGCGGTGCAATTGTTCGGGCAAGTCGCCCAGGCGGAGCCGGAAAATTTACGCGCCCTTGCCGGCCTGACCCGGTGTCATCTTGCCGTCGGCGACCTCGAGCAAGCCAAGGCGACATTCGATTTGGTCCCAGAGGACAAGCGGAGCGATGAGGCGTTTTCCGGCATAGAGGCGGCCATCGCCCTTGCTGGCGAAGGCGCGGGAACTGATCTTGCCGCCGCGCGCGCCGCGGTTGAGGCAAGCCCGAACGATCTGGCGGCGCGCTTTGAATATGCCGGCGCATTGATTGGCAGTGGCTCGACTGATGGCGCAATCGATGAGCTTCTCGCCATTATCGGGACGGATCGTGAATGGAATGACGGCGCAGCGCGCGAAAAACTGCTCACGGTTTTCGAAGCGCTCGGACCGACCCACGAAGTGACAAAGAAAGGCCGACGCCGCCTTTCCTCGCTGCTTTTTTCCTGAGAAATTACTGTAGAGTCGACGTTTAAATGATCGTTGAACCAAAGCCGCGTTTTCAGAACCATTTGCCGGAGACAATTCCGATCTTTCCGCTTGAGGGCGCCTTGCTGATGCCCGGTGCTCAACTGCCGCTCAATATTTTTGAGCCGCGCTATCTCCGCATGATCGATGACGCGCTCGCCGGATCAAGGGCGATCGGCATGATACAACCGCGCATGGAAGGCGGCGAAATTGCGCCGCGGCTCTTCGATGTTGGCTGTGCGGGACGCATCACCTCGTTTTCCGAAACTGGCGACGGGCGCTATCTCATCACGCTGACAGGCGCGCGACGCTTTCGCATTATCGAAGAAATAGAAAGCGACGCACCTTATCGCACTGTGCGTGCGGACTGGAACGCCTACGACATCGATGCGCATACGGATAACACTGCCTCGCAGGTCGACCGCGACCTCCTTCTCGAGATCATGCAGGATTATCTTGATGCGGAAGGGTTGAAAGCCGACTGGGATGCGGCGGAAAACGCCCCGGTTGAAGCGCTGGTTGTCTCCCTCGCGATGGGGTGTCCGTTTTCGCCAAGCGAGAAGCAGGCGCTCCTTGAGGCGGCGAGCATCGCCGAACAGGCCGAATGCCTGATGGCGCTGATGGAAATGTCGGGCGGCGATGAGCCTGGCGGCAGCGCCCCATTACAATAATCAGTGAGATTGACCATGAACGATGAGCCGTCGGTGACCGAAATAGACCCGAAACTGCTGGAGATCCTTGTATGCCCGCAAACGCGCGGCCCGCTCGTTTATGATCGCGACAAGACAGAGCTTTTGAGCAAAAACGCAGCCCTGGCGTACCCGATCCGCGATGGCGTGCCGATCATGCTCATTGATGAGGCCCGCGCTTTGAGCGATGAGGAAGTCGAAGCCTTATAATTTGGGCGTTGAAATACATGGCTGGCGCGCTTGCGCCGAAACCGTGTATGGCGTCCTTCAACAAAAAACAGAGGAGAGTCTATGAACACGACGCCTCCCATCGATGCGCCGGCAACGGACCTTGTTTCCTACAAATCCCCGGAGGCGGCGGTTGAAGCGCTGAGTGCGCTTTACGATGAAGCGATAGTCGCACTGCAAAGCCAGTTCGCGCGATATATGGCGGGTGAAGATGCGCCCGATCCGGCTACGGCGCCGGTATACCCCTATCTATGTGCGCGGGTGCCGGCGGAATCTGCGCCGCAAACATCGGCGCTTGCGCTTGGCCGGGTTGCGTCAACGAGCATACATGGCGCGACAATCACTCAACCCACCCTTTTTAAAGGCTATCTGGAACGCCAGCTAACCCATATTATGGGCCGCTATAAGGCGGAAATTTTCGTCGGGCGCTCCTTCACGCCAATCCCTCTTTCTTTTGGGCTTGAGAGCGCAACTGTTCAGTTGACGCAGGAAAGGCGCAACGAGCTTCAATATCATTTTCATACGCCAAACCTCGTCGCCACGAATGACGACATTGTCGACGGCCAGATAATCCTGAAACGCTCAGGCCCGTTGCCGCTTTCGCTTTTTACCGCTGAGCGTATTGATTACTCACTGCACCGCATTCAACATTATACGGCGACGCGGCCTGAATATTTTCAGGATTTTATTCTGTTCACGAATTACCAGCGCTATGTCGATGAATTCGTGCAGTATGCAAAAGGCGAGGTTGAGGCGGGCCGCGCCGACGCGTTGATAGAGCCGGGGGATCGGGTAACGCGCAAAGGCGCGCCCGCGCCCGCAGACGGCGTCAAATCCCCGCAAATGCCGGCCTATCACCTCGTGCAAGGCAATCACGCAGGCATTACACTGGTCAATATTGGCGTTGGGCCATCCAACGCCAAGACGATTACCGATCACCTGGCGGTGCTGCGTCCGCAGGTCTGGCTGATGATTGGCCATTGCGGCGGGCTGCGCCGTTCGCAGCGGCTTGGCGATTACGTTCTCGCCCATGCTTATTTGCGTGAAGACAATGTGCTTGATGACGTGCTGCCGCCATCGGTGCCGCTGCCGACACTGGCGGAAATCCAGCTCGCAATGACCCGCGCGGTACGGGAAGTTTCCGGTATCGATCAGTCAAAGCTGAAAGAGCATTTGCGCACGGGTACGGTGGTCACGACCGACGATCGAAACTGGGAGCTTCGGTTTGAGCGAAATGCGGTGCGCCTTAATCAGGCGCGCGCCATCGCAATTGATATGGAATCGGCGACCATCGCCGCGAACGGATATCGCTACCGGGTGCCCTACGGCACGCTTCTTTGCGTATCCGACCGGCCGCTGCATGGTGAGATCAAGCTGCCGGGCATGGCCGACGCGTTTTATCAGGAGCGGGTTAGCCAGCACCTTGAGATCGGCATTCGCGCTATCGATCTCCTGCGCGCCGAGGCTAAAGCCGGTACGCTTCACTCGCGCAAGCTCAGAAGTTTCGATGAGCCGTTTATGCGCTAGAGTGTATCGTCAGGCGCAGTTTGGATCTGCTTTCGGCCAAGAAGGAAGAGCGCAATTTTCCGGCCAGCATTCAACAGCGGATAGACAGCGCGCGCGACGGCGCGGTTCGACAGTACCGCGCTTACGGCTTTGTTAAACAGCGCTGAGCCCGTGGTTATCAATGAAAGCGTGTTCATGGCGTCTGCGCCGTGGAAAATTTCGCCGCCCAAAAAAACGACCATGCCTTCATTGATATCCATGCCGCGCGCTTCGGCGGCGCGCCGATATTCACAGTCCTCGCGGGCGTTGACGATTTTCGCATCGGGGAATTGCTCGCGAAAACGGTTGTATCGAATATAAGCGTCGCAGAACGGGCATTCCTTATCGTAAAGGATGACCAAGTCGCTGGCGGTGTTTGCGTCCATTAATCCACCGCGCTGTGCGGCGTCAGCTCAACCTCGAACAGTGATGGCCAGTTTTTACCGGTTACGAACAAACGCCCGGTTTCTTCCTGATAGGCGATGCCGTTCAACACGTCGGCGCCCATCATTTGCGCATTGTCTTTGAGTATTCCGCGCAAATCGATGACCCCGGTGACGGCGCCGGTTGACGGATCGATCCTAACAATTGCGTCCGACTGCCAGACATTGGCGAAAATTTCGCCGTCCACCCATTCAAGTTCGTTGAGATTGTGCAATGGCGAGCCGCGAAAGGTGACCGATAACCGTCCGTTTTCCTGAAGCGTCTGAGGGTCGAGGAAGCGCAGCGTTGGCGTGCCGTCGCTCATTATCAGGCGGTCCCCGTCATAGGTCAGGCCCCAGCCTTCGCCGTCATAAGTAAAGGTTTGCATTTCACGTAAGGTTTCACGGTCAAAGACATAGCCCATCCCGCTTCGCCAGGTCAGGACGAAAATCCGCTCCCCTACCGCTACGGAGCCTTCGCCGAAACGGCGCGACGGCAAGGCGGCGGCGCGCAGTGTCTCGCCGGTTTCAAGCGCTACCTCGCGCAGCACGGATTGGCCGTATTCCCCAGTCGATTCGTATAACGCGCCGTCATGAAAAAAGAGACCCTGCGTAAAGGCAGATGTATCATGCGGAAATTCATTTACGATACGATACTGGTAAAATTTGACATCCTCAGCCGGGGCGTCCGCCAGAGTTGGTGTAACCAGGGCGCCGAAAAACAAGGCAATTATTGTCAGTACTCGAATCATAGTGGTTTTTCGTAAATCCGATAGGTCTTGTAAATCCGCGCACCCATATCAAGGAGCATATTGAGCATGTCCTTGTTGTCATCAAGTATCCATGACAATTCGGAATGCGTGACGCCATGATCGATATTGGCGCTGTTGACCATGTCGATGATCTTGTACGCGAAGGCGGCGCCAACGGGTTTCCCCTGTAGTTTCTTGCGCACGCCCATTAACGGCATACGCGACTGGTCGACCCCTTTGACTTTCAGGCGCCACAGTAATTTGG
>CAMYNO010000356.1 GCA_947259815.1 uncultured Parvularculaceae bacterium | reverse complement strand
GGTTTTCGTGCAGAAGATCAAATCGCTGTTAGAGAACCCGGCGATGATAGTTATTGATTGAAATGGGGGTGGGGCCCCATTTCAAATTCTGGTATTCATTTCGGAGAATGCACGGGCCTATTTGAAAGAAATGGATCACGGCTTTCGCCGGGATGAGCGGAAATTAAAATACAGGATCTCAATTGTATGCCCACCATTGAATGCAACACCCTTGTTATCGGCGCCGGGCCCGGCGGCTATGTGGCGGCGATCCGCGCCGGCCAGCTCGGCCTCGATACGGTCATTGTCGAAGCCAGGGCGCCCGGCGGAACATGCCTCAATGTCGGCTGCATCCCGTCGAAAGCGCTCATTCACGTTGCCGATGAATTCGACAAGGCGCGTCATTTCGCCAATTCATCACCCATCGGAATCAGTGTGGCGAAGCCGGAAATCAATCTCTCCGATACGGTCAAGTGGAAAGACGGCATCGTCAAGCGCCTCACCGGCGGCGTCGGCGGGCTTTTGAAGAACAACAAGGTGCGCGCAATTACCGGCTGGGCGAGTTTTGTCGATGGTAAGACGGTTGAGGTCGAAACCGAAGACGGCGTCGAAACAGTCCGCGCCAGGAACGTCATTATCGCAACGGGCTCCGCGCCGGTGGAGCTGCCGTTTCTGCCCTTTGGCGGCGATGTCATCTCATCGACCGAAGCCCTTGATCTTGCGGCGGTTCCGAAAAATATCGCGGTTGTCGGCGCGGGCTATATCGGCCTTGAGATGGGCATCGCCTTCGCCAAGCTCGGCGCGAAAGTGACGGTGGTTGAAGCGCTCGACCGCATCCTGCCGCTTTACGATGCGGATCTGACAAAGCCGGTCGCGAAGAAAATGAAATCCCTTGGCGTTGACGTTCTGTTGGGCGCCAAGGCGAAGGGGAAATCCGCCTCGGGCCTTGATATCGAGGATGCGGACGGCAAGGCGCGGACCATTCCCGCCGACAAAATTCTTGTGACGGTGGGGCGCAAGCCGCTGACGGAAGGGTGGGGGATTGAAAATCTCGTCCTTGAGATGGATGGCAAGTTCCTGCGCATTGACGATGAATGCCGCACCTCCATGACCGGCGTATATGCGATCGGCGATGTGACGGGGGAGCCCATGCTCGCTCACCGCGCCATGGCGCAGGGCGAAATGGTTGCGGAAATCATTGCCGGCGAAAACCGCCGCTGGGACAAGCGTTGCATCCCGGCGATTTGTTTTACCGATCCCGAAATTGTCTCCGCCGGTCTGTCACCGGAGGAGGCGACGGAGGCGGGCGAAGAAATCATTACACAGATGTTTCCCTTCGCCGCCAATGGCCGGGCCATGACCATGGAAGCTGAGGAAGGCTTTGTGCGCATCGTCGCGCGTAAATCGGATCATGTCGTATTGGGCATCCAGGCTTGCGGCGGCGGTGTCGCTGAACTTTCCGCCGCGTTCGGCCTTGCGATTGAGATGGGCGCCCGGCTTGAAGATATTGCGGGAACGATTCACGCCCACCCGACGCAAGGGGAAGCATTCCAGGAAGCCGCGCTTCGCACCCTCGGCCACGCGCTGCATATTTGAGGGAGCCGGCGGCGTTTATTCCGTCGTTGCCGCTTCATAGGCGCCGAGCGCGGCGAGCCATGCTTCCTCCGCATCGGAAATTGCGCTGACGAGCGCCGCGCGTTCCTTTTGCAACTTTGTCGCGCGCCTTGTGTCCTTTTCATAAAGGTCCGGCGCGGCGAGAGCTGCATCGAGGCGGGTCAGCGTCTCATTCAGTCTCTCCACCTTCGTCTCGGCCGTTTGCGCGGCTTTCTTTAACGGCGCGAGGGAAGCGCGTGTATCCGCCGCCGATTTGCGTGCGCGTTCACGTTTGTTAGGCCCCAGCGACTTTTCACCAGTGGGCGCGGTCTTATTGGCGGCGATGACGAGCGCGCGATAATCCTCAAGGTCGCCATCATAACGTTCCGCCTTGCCCTTGTTGACGAGCCACAGGCGGTCCGCGATAGACGCGGCAAGATGCGCGTCATGGGTAATGAGGAGGACTGCGCCTTCAAAATCGTTAAGCGCCTCCGACAACGCTTCGCGCGACTGAATGTCGAGATGGTTTGTCGGTTCGTCAAGGATCAGCATATGGGCGCCGTGATAGGTAATCAGCCCAAGGAGCAGTCGCGCCTTTTCACCGCCGGAGAGTTTTTCAACCAGCGTGTCGGCTTTGTCCGGTCCAAAGCCAAGCTGGGCGCAGGCGCTGCGGGTTTGCGCTTCCGTCGCCTCGGGAAGGATTTCGCGCACATGATCGTAGGCGGATTGTTTCGGTTTTAATTCGTCAATCTGGTGCTGGGCGAAATAGGCGATCTTTAGTTTTTTGTGTTTGTAGATATTGCCGCCCAGCGCCGGGATGCGCCCGGCGACCGACTTCACAAGCGTCGATTTACCCTCGCCATTGGGGCCGAGAATGGCGATGCGGTCATCCTGGTCGAGGCGCAGGTTCACTTTGCGCAGCACCGGCTCGCCTTCCACATAGCCGAGATCGGCGTCGACCACGCGCACAATCGGCGGCGCCATGGGCTTCGGGTTGGGAAAGTGAAAGGGAACCGTGCGTTCAGAAATTGGCACGGCGACACTTTGCAATTTCTCAAGCGCTTTTACCCGGCTTTGCGCCTGTTTTGCTTTAGAGGCTTTGGCGCGGAAACGGTCGACAAAGGCCTGCATATGGCGCCGGTGCGCTTCCTGTCGGGCCGCAAAGCTCGCCATCTGCGCGCGCGTTTCGGCGCGCTTGCGCTCATAGGTGTCGTAACCGCCGGGGTGAACGGAAAGCTTGCCGTTCTCCAGCGCCATAATGTGTGTGACGGCGTTGTTTAAAAGCCCGCGGTCGTGGCTGACAATGAGTGCGGTATAGGGATAGCGCTTGAGATACGCCTCAAGCCAGATCGCGCCCTCAAGGTCGAGATAGTTTGTCGGTTCGTCGAGGAGCAACAGATCCGGCGCGGCGAAGAGAACGCCGGCCAGAGCGACACGCATCCGCCAGCCGCCGGAAAACTCCGCACAGGGACGGACCTGGTCCGCGGCTGGAAAGCCGAGCCCGGCAAGGATTGACGCTGCCCGCGCCTCGGCCGAATGGGCGTCGATATCGACAAGGCGCGTTTGAATTTCCGCAATGCGATGGGGATCGCTCGCGCTTTCGCTCTCCGCCATGAGGGCGGTGCGTTCTGTGTCCTGCGCCAGCACCGTTTCGATGAGACTTTCCGGGCCGGTCGGCGCCTCCTGGGCGACGGCGCCGATGCGCGCGCCCTTGCGGATCGAGATTTCATCATCGACGGCGTGCGAGTCGCCGAGGATCAGCCGGATCAGCGTCGATTTGCCCGAACCGTTGCGCCCGACAAATCCGACCTTCCAGCCGGACGAAATCGCCGCGGTCGCCTGCTCAAAGAGCGGGCGTCCCTCGATGGCAAAGGAAAGATCGTTGATATGCAGCATTGGTCGACTGGTTGGTGAAAAACGCCTTGGTAGCGACGTCGCGCGCTTACGTCGAGACATTCTGTTCATCGCGCGGGGCGAACGCTTCAGCCGTATGTCTATGTAGAATGTCGCCAGCGTGATGGTAGAGATTGTTGGCGAAAAACGGGGAGGAGAACCTTGATCGGGAAAATCGCGCTATTCATGGCTTTTGCGGTCGGGGCGGCTGAGGCCAGTGAACCTCTTTTTGTTGAGTCGTCGGAGCAGGGGCATTTTCAGGTCAGCATCGTCGCCGAAGGCATGGAATTTCCATGGGATATGGCGTTCCTTCCCAATGGCGACGCCTTGATTTCCGAATATGACGGATCGCTCAGACTATTGCGTGACGGTGAATTAACGCCGGACGCGATCCCGGCGATTTCCCGCTTGACAGAGCGCGGGGGCTTGCGCGGCATCGCCCTGCATCCCGAGTTTGAAGAGAACAGGCTGGTTTATTTCTGCTACGCGGCCGGTTCCTATGAAGCCAATCATACGGAGATTGCCCGCGGCCGGTTTGACGGCGCAGCGGTTGCCGATGTCGAGGTAATTTTCACGGCGGATAACGAGGCGCGCCAGCTTGCCCATTACGGGTGCCGGCTCCTGTTCGATGATGACAGCAATCTGATTGCGACCTTTGGCGACCGCCGCCACCGGCCTGACGACGCACAGGATTTGACGAATTTCGTCGGAACCATCGTTCGCCTTAAAGATGACGGTTCGCCTGCGCGTGGAAATCCCTTCCGACGGAACAAAGAGGCGCATCCGGAAATATTCGCATACGGACTGAGAAATGTTCAGGGCGCGGTGCTGCACCCCGAAACGCGGGCCTTATGGATCAGCGAACATGGGCCGCTTGGCGGCGATGAGGTCAATGTCGTGCGCGCGGGCCAAAATCATGGATGGCCAATCGCGACTTACGGGATTGACTATAGCGGCGAGGAACTGACCAATACGCCGTTGCGCGAGGGCGTGACTGCGCCGCTGTTTTACTGGTATCCTTCCGTCGCGCCGTCCAGCGTCGCCTTTTACACGGGCGAGGAATTCCCCAAATG
>CAMYNO010000355.1 GCA_947259815.1 uncultured Parvularculaceae bacterium | reverse complement strand
GTGAGGCATGGAATATTTAGGACAGGACAGACGGGAAGACCGAGGCCAGGATCAGGATAACAAGGATAACGCGGGAATTCGCTTTACGGCCCAGTCCTTCCCGTCTGTCCTGTCCTAAATATTCCATGCCTCACTAAAACCGCACCGGTAAGTTAAATCGCCGACGAAAGGACGCCGCGCATCGCCTTGGTGTTTTCAAGCGCCGCGCCCGTACCCAGCGCCACGCAGGAAAGCGGATCGTCGGCAACCGATACCGGCAGGCCGGTCTCATCGCGCAGCACCTGATCAAGGTTTTTGAGGAGCGCCCCGCCCCCAGTCAACATAATTCCGGTATCGACGATATCGGCGGCGAGTTCCGGCGGCGTCGCTTCCAAAGCGACTTTCACCGCCTCGATGATCTGGCTCACCGGCTCGGCAAGGGCTTCGGCGACTTGCGCCTCGCCAATGCGGACTTCCTTGGGAACCCCGTGCATCAGGTCACGGCCCTTGATCTGGATAGTGGTGCCCGACCCTTCGGTCGGAATCATGGCCGATCCAACCTCTTTTTTGATCCGCTCGGCAGAAGCCTCGCCAATCAGGAGATTATACATCCGGCGGATATAGGCGACGATGGCGTCGTCCATCTTGTCCCCGCCAACCCGTACCGAACGCGAATAGACAATACCGCCCAGCGATAGAACCGCGACTTCCGTGGTGCCGCCGCCAATATCGACGACCATGGACCCGGTCGGATCGGTGACCGGCAGGCCGGCGCCGATTGCGGCGGCCATCGGCTCCTCGATCAGTTCGACCTTGCGGGCGCCGGCGGAAAGCGCCGATTCCTGAATGGCCCGACGCTCCACCGCCGTCGCGCCTGACGGCACGCAGACAACGATCCGCGGCGATGCGAATGAGCGGCGGTTGTGAACCTTGCGGATGAAGTGCTTGATCATCGCTTCGGCGACCTCGAAGTCGGCGATGACGCCGTCGCGCATCGGGCGGATGGCTTCGATCTCACCGGGGGTGCGGCCCAGCATTTCCTTGGCCTCGTTGCCGACCGCGCGAACCAGCTTGCGGCCCTGACGGCTTTCGATCGCCACGACCGACGGCTCGTTGAGAACGATGCCGCGACCCTTTACATAAACGAGCGTATTCGCGGTGCCGAGGTCGATGGCCATATCCGCTGAAAGCATGCCGAAAAGCGTAGAGAGCATGAGGTAATTCCTATTCGCCGAATGTGAATTCTATCGGCGTATCATTTATCCTTAATGCGTTCCTAAATCGTCAACGCCGGGGAAAATCCCCTGCATTTTCATGGCTTTTGGCGCGCTCGAAATCCTTCGCCCGGCGACCGCTAAGACTCCGTTAACAGGATTCTCGCGCAGGACACCGAAATTCCTCGTCGCGACCCCGCTAATATGCCTGTTCGCGCGCGCGCATACGCCGGTAAATAACGCGCACCAACAGCAAAAATCCAAGCCAGGCGGCGATCACGCCGGCAATAATCGCCAGATCCAGCGGCTCACGGCTCATAAAGAAATCCACGACGCCGTCGATCCCTTCCGACAGGGTTTGCGTGTCGGGAAAATAAGCCGCGAGGACAGCGACCACGCCAATTTTGGGAATAATGCCCAGCCCGGTGCCGAACCAGTATTTCCACAAGGGAATATGGGCGGTTCCCGCCGCCGCATTGACGACAATAAACGGCGCGGACGGCACCACGCGAATAAGCCCGCTGGCGACAATACCGTGATTGTGGAGAAAATTAACCGTGCGCTGAACGCGGTCTCCCGCAAGGCCGCGGACCCAGCGGCCACCGAGAAAATGCCCAAGGCCAAAGGTCAGCGTCGCACTAGCCATGGTCGCGCTCCAGGCGTAAATCGCCCCGTACAGCGGGCCGAAAACAATGACCGTCGCCGTAATCAGCAAGATCTGGGGGAAGCCGGTCAGGGCCAGCAGCGAGAAGATCGAGACGACACCCACAAGCGCATAGGGCGACTCCGCGGCGCCGGCGATAATCCGGTTCACCTGGCTGATGCCGCCATCCTCGACATTGAGGTTCATCCAGCCCTGTCCGAACAGCAGCATGAAAACGACGAAAGCGAGAAGAATGAACGACACCGCGAGCGACGTCGCGGCCTTGGCGTCCATGGAACTCAAAAATCCCGACAAACGCCGCAAAAACTCAACCATACCCAAATCGGTCCCGACAATCTGACCCGCGGACGAACAGCAAGGCGCCGTTCACCGCTGGCGGCGCCGCATCGCAGCGCCTTGTTACACACAGATTGGACCGTACCAGGGCCCCCGCCCGGTCCCGCACCCCACAGACGGTGTCATAACTGCCGGGTTAACGCAGCGCAACGGGATTAAGCGCCAGTACTGCAAATGACCTCAACGACTTCATCCGAGCTTGAACCGCGCCGCCAGTCCGGCGCCTGATTGCGGAACCAGGTGAGCTGTCGCTTGGCAAAGCGCCGCGTCGCCTGCTGCAATGCGGTAAGACATGCGTCGCGGTCGATTGCGCCGGACAGAAGCGCCATGATCTCCGGCACGCCAAGAGCCTTCATGACCGGCAGATCGGGCGCAAGCGCGCGTTCCATCAATGCCGCTACCTCTTCGATGCCGCCTTGATCGAGCATTACCGCAGCACGGGCGTCACAGCGCGCATACAAAACCTCCCGCGCCGGCTCGATGACGACCTTACCAGCGGGCGCATTGACCAGCGGCGTGCGCGGCAGGGCTTGAAATTCCGAAAGCGGCCGGCCCGTCGCCTCGAACACTTCCCAGGCGCGCATCAGACGCTGCGTATCGCCCTCAGGCAAGCGCGCCATGGCCGGATCGCGTGCGATAACTTCTTCGCGGAATGCTTCAGGCCCGATCTCTTCAAGCCGGCGTCTGGCGTGCTCGCGAATTTCCGCCGGCGTCTCCGGGACAGGGGAAAGACCTTCCTCCAACGCGCGAAAATAAAGACCGGTGCCGCCCACAATGATGGCCGGCGCGCCGCGCCCAGTGATGTCCTCAATCGCCGCCGCCGCTTTTCGCGCCCAGCGTCCGGCGGAGCATCGCATCGCGCCGTCGAGGTAACCGTAGAGGTGATGGGGCGCGCGCGCTTCGTCCTGCGCTGTTGGACGCGCTGTCATGACGGCAAGATCGCCATAGACCTGCATGGCGTCGGCATTGATGATTTCGCCGCCCAGATTTTCAGCAAGCCTTAGCGCGGCCTCGGACTTGCCGCTGGCTGTGGGCCCTGCGATAAAGAAAAGGCGCGCGCTCTTCATCGGAAAATCCGTAAACGAATGACCAAAATTCTCTCGCTCATTGCAAACCCGGCGACGCCGGTGATTGACAGTTCCGTTCTGGACCGCCTTCGCACAAGCTTTCCGGACCGGGAAATCCGCGAACTGAGCAAAGGCGGTCCAGAACGGAACTGTCAATCACCGGCGTCGCCGGGTTTGCAATGAGC
>CAMYNO010000354.1 GCA_947259815.1 uncultured Parvularculaceae bacterium | reverse complement strand
CGTTTTGAATATCCCGTGCTGATCGTGCTCGCTGTGTTTGGCATGTCGCTGATGGTGTCGGCGAATGATCTGATTTCACTTTACATGGGCGTCGAAACGCAAAGCCTGGCGCTCTATATTCTCGCGGCCTTTAACCGCGACAGCCGCCGCTCGACCGAGGCGGGGCTGAAATATTTCGTCCTCGGCGCGTTGTCCTCCGGGCTTCTCCTTTATGGCGCGTCGCTGGTTTACGGGTTTTCCGGTTCGACCTCTTTCGATGCGATTGCCCGCGTTGCTTTGTCCGAGAACGAAAATGCAGGCCTTATCATCGGCCTCGTATTCCTGATTTCCGGTCTTGCGTTCAAGGTTTCCGCCGCGCCTTTCCATATGTGGACGCCCGATGTCTATGAAGGCGCGCCGACGCCGGTAACGGCGTTTTTTGCCGCCGCGCCGAAACTTGCGGCCATGGCCATGTTCGCGCGCGTTCTGGTCGTCTCTTTCCCCGGCGTGCTGGAAGACTGGCGCCCGGTGATCGCCATGATCGCGGTCGCGTCGATGGTGGTCGGCGCCTTCTCCGCAATCGTGCAGACCAATATCAAACGGCTGATGGCCTATTCCTCAATCAGCCATATGGGATATGCGCTGGTTGGGCTCGCCGCCGGCACGCGCGAAGGGATAACCGCCGTCCTGATCTATATGGCGATCTATATCGTCATGACCATCGGCGCCTTTGCCTGTATCTTGATGATGCGCCGACGCGGCGGCATGACGGAAAGCATCGACGATCTTTCCGGCCTTACCAAAACCAACATGCCGCTTGCGGTGATTTTGACGATCCTCTTGTTCTCGCTTGCGGGCGTGCCGCCGCTCGCCGGTTTCTTCGGCAAGTGGTTTGTGTTTTTCGCCGCGGTCGACGCCGGGCTTGTCTGGCTCGCGGTCATTGGCGTTCTCGCCAGTGCGGTTTCTGCGTTCTATATCTGCGTATTGTCTGGTTCATGTGGTTCGATGAGCCGGCGCCGGCCTTCGAACGCGACGCCGGACCGACCTTGCAGTTTGCGGCCTGGGGCTCGGCGATTTTGATAATTCCGTTATTGCCGATCTATATCGGCCAGTTGCGCAAGGTTGCGGAAATCGCTGCGGCAGCGCTGTTTTAAAGGCGTGTCATGCTGTTGCCCTCCGGCGCAAGGCTTGAAATTTTTGACCGGCTCGATTCAACGAGCGCCGAAGCCAAGCGCAGGGCCGAGGCCGGTGAGGCCGGCCCCTGCTGGATTTTAGCGCGCGAGCAAACATCCGGGTACGGACGACGTAGCCGGCATTGGGAATCGAGCCTAGGCAATTTTGCCGCGACTTACCTGTTCGAGCCTGCGGAGGATATCGCCAGCCATGGACAGCTTTCCTATGTCGCGGCGCTCGCGGTTATCGAAGCGCTCGACGCTTACTCCAACCCGCACGCCCTTGCGCTAAAATGGCCGAACGACGTTCTTGCTGCGTCGAAAAAGATTGCCGGCATCCTGCTTGAGAATATCGTCAGAGACGGACGTTCGCGCATCTGCGTCGGCATCGGCGTCAACCTGCGCTGGGCGCCGGACAATGTCGACTATCCAACGGCGAAACTTTCCGACTGTTTGCGGTCGGACGCCCAATTGCCATCGCCGGAAGACCTGGTTCGCCGGATCGACGATCAGTTTGCGGCCTATTACAGCATTTGGCGCAAAGACGGATTCGCCCCTGTTCGCACCGCATGGATCGCCCGCGCCAAAGGCGTCGGGGAGCCGGTGCGCGTGCGTCTTCCCGGTGAGGAATTCGTCGGCGCGTTTTTGGATCTTGATCCATCCGGCGCGCTCCTTGTGAAAACCGGTGACGGTGAGCGATTGGTCTCGGCAGGAGAGATCATGTTTGGCGCCGCGTGAGCCTTATCCCTTGCAAGCCGTGCAAGACTATCTAATTGTTTGAGAACAATTTATTGTTGGGTATGCGCCCGCGCAGCCGGTACGAACACGAATAGTTTAACACGCAGAGACGGAACCCATGCTTCTCGCCATTGATGTCGGCAACACCAATTCAGTCATTGCGCTGTTCGACGGCGATGCGCCGGCGGCCGTATGGCGCACGTCAACATCCTCAACCCGGACTGCTGACGAATATGCGGTATGGTTATCGAGCCTGATGGCGATGGCCGGGCGACGGTTTGATGATGTCAGCGACTGTATTATTTCCAATGTCGTCCCGCAATCGATGTTTCATCTGAGAAATTTGTCCCGGCGCTATTTTGGCTGCGAGCCATTTGTGATCGCGCATGACAATATTCCGGGCGTTACGGTGCGCATTCCCAAACCGTCCGAGGCCGGCGCCGACCGGCTTGTCAATTCCGTCGGCGCCTTCATCGCCCATGGCGGCCCGTTGATTGTCGTTGACAGCGGCACGGCGACAAACTTCGACATCGTCGGCGCGGACGGCGCGTTTGAGGGCGGCGTTATTGCGCCGGGCATCAATCTGTCGATGCAGGCATTGCACGAAGCCGCCGCCCGCCTGCCTCGCGTAGCAATCGAATGTCCGCCGCGCGTGATCGGCAAGGATACGGTAGGCGCCATGCAGACCGGCGTCTTCTGGGGCTATGTGAGTTTGATCGAAGGCGTGATCGACCGCATCAAGACGGAATATGAAAAGCCGATGAAAGTTGTCGCAACCGGCGGCATTGCCGCGCTGTTTCAGGGGGCGACAGATCGCGTGGATATATTCGACGCCGATCTGACCATTCGCGGGCTTTGCGAAATTCACAAACGTATAAAGGCGCAAAGCTGATGTCACGAAAAGAACTGGTGTTCCTGCCGCTCGGCGGTTCCGGCGAGATCGGCATGAACATGAATCTTTACGGTTTCGGCACAGAGGCCAACCGTCAATGGATCATGATCGATTGCGGCGTCATGTTCGGCGATCTCGCAACGCCGGGCGTCGATCTTATTTGCCCTGATCCGACTTACATACTGGAAGAGCGCGAAGCCCTTCACGGGCTGTTGCTGACCCATGGCCATGAAGACCATATCGGCGCGGTTGCGCTCCTGGCGCCAAAACTTGGCTGTCCGATCTATGCAACGCCATTTACGGCGGCGCTGGTGCGACGCAAGCTGGACGAAAATGGCGAGACGAATGCGCCGCTGCGTGTGATTGACATGAATGCGAAATTGTCGCTCGGGCCGTTCGATCTGGAATACATCACGCTGACGCATTCGATACCGGAGCCCTCGGCGATCGTCATCCGTACCGAACTTGGCGCTGTTCTGCATACGGGCGACTGGAAGATTGACCCGACGCCGACGCTTGGCCCCGTGGCCGATGGTCCCGCCATCCGAAAGCTCGGTGACGAAGGGTTACTCGCCATGGTCTGCGATTCGACCAATGTTTTTTCAAAGGGCGAGTCCGGTTCGGAATCCAAGGTGCGCAAAAACCTCGTCGAGTTAATCAGCCGGCAAAAGGGACGGGTCGCGGTGACGACCTTTGCGTCGAATGTTTCGCGGGTGGTTTCGATCTGTGAGGCCGCTGCGGCTGCGGATCGAAGCGTCTGCCTTCTCGGTCGTTCGATGTTGCGCATCGTCGATGCGGCGCGCGAAGTCGGGCTATTGCCCGAGCATCTTTCGTTCGTCGACCCGAAAGACGCCGGCCATCTGCCGCGTCAACATGTTCTCTACCTTTGCACCGGCAGCCAGGGCGAACCGCGCGCAGCGCTCGCCCGCATCGCGCGCGACGACCATCGCGACCTCGTGCTGGGCGATGGCGATACGGTGATTTTCTCGTCCAAGATTATTCCGGGTAATGATCGCGAAATTTACAACCTCCAGAACGATCTCGTCGATCGCGGCGTTCACGTCATCACCGAGAAAGAGGAATTCATTCACGTTTCCGGCCATCCCTGCCGCGATGAATTGAAGGCCATGTATGAGTGGGCGCGCCCGGAAATTGCGATCCCCGTTCATGGCGAGGCGCGCCACCTCGAAGAGCACGCCGATTTTGCGCTGACGCTTGGTGCAAAAGAGACCCTGGCGCCGCGAAACGGCGATCTCATTCGTTTGGCGCCGGAAGGCCCGGAGATCATTGAGGAAGTTCCCGCCGGACGGATGTATCTTGATGGCGATGTGCTGTTGCCGGATGGCGCCGCGCCGATGCGCGAGCGGCGTAAATTAAGCTATGCGGGCGTCGTTGTTATTTCAGTGGCGCTTGACGGCGCCGGCGCGTTGGCGGGCGATCCGATGATTTTCTGCAAAGGCGTTTTCACCGGCGATGAGCAGGGTGAACTTGTTGGCGACATTGCCGCCGCCCTCGCCGGACTTAACAAGAGCAAGCGCCGCGATGACGATGCGGTCGAACTGGCGATCCGCCGCGCCGCCCGTGAGTTCTTTGACGAGGTGTGGGGCAAGCGTCCGCTTATCGAAACGCAAATTCACAGGCTGCGCCCATGAACATTCCCGCGGTCATTGTCATCTTCATCATCTGGTGGTGGGTCGGTTTCCTTGCGGTCTTGCCGATGGGCGTGAAAAGCCGCTGGGAAAGCGCCGATGACGGGGTCAAGGGCGCCGATCCCGGTGCGCCCGATGATCCTCAGCTTAAGAAAAAGGCTATTCGGGCGACGGTGATCGCCGTGGTCATGACCGTGCTGACGGCTGCGGTCATTATCAGCGGCGTCATAAATTTTCGCGAGTGAGGCCGGCTATCTTGCCAAGCGTGCCGGGCTGGCATAGCTACGCCCGCAAAGAACGCGCTGGGGCCGGCGCCTGGGACAAGCCATGAGCGAAGCACCGCATACGGATGAGCTGACAGAGGGCGCTGCGGCGTCTTCCGAAGACGCGCAGTTTGCCGAGGACCGCACGCTAAGCCCCGAATTCGTTGACTCTATCGTTCTCGCGATCGCCAAAGCCGATCCGCTGGAATTCGAATTCCTGACGCGCGACTTGCATCCGGCGGATATCGCCGACCTCATCGGGCTGCTGAGCGAGGATGATCG
>CAMYNO010000353.1 GCA_947259815.1 uncultured Parvularculaceae bacterium | reverse complement strand
TGGAAGGCTCAAAGACTGGCGGCGCGTCGCAACGCGCTACGATCGATGCGCCCACACATACTTCTCAAGCATCTGCATCGCTGCAACCATGATCTTCTGGATCAATCAATGAGTCCTGAGCCTAGTCGGAAACGTATTGGTTTTCGCGAGCAATGTTGCGCAAACTCAACAAACTTAACTTTACTCATTCACTCTTTACTCCACATGCTGCGTCACAGCGAACATCGCTGCGGTGCAATACTTTCAGGCTGACCAATGAGTCAACGATCAGCCGTCGCTGCGTACAGCCTTTGAAATCTGCTCCATGGAAAAAGGAAAGACGATCGTATTGGTTCGATCGCCGGCAATTTCCTGCAATGCATTCAGATACCGAAGCTCCATTGCGCCGTTCTCTGTTGCGAGAATATTCGCCGCCTCCGACAGCTTTGTCGCCGCTTGTTGTTCGCCCTCGGCGAGAATGACTTTGGCGCGCCGTTCGCGTTCGGCTTCAGCCTGTTTGGCAATTGCGCGGATCATCGACGGATCAACGTCCACATGTTTGATTTCGACATTGGAAACCTTGATGCCCCACGCCTCGGTCTGGTTATCGAGGATTTCCTGAATGTCCTTGTTGAGCTTGTCCCTTTCCTGAAGCATTTCGTCGAGGTCATGCTTGCCGAGCACGGAACGCAGGGTTGTCTGTGCAAGCTGGCTGGTCGCCGCCATGAAGTTTTCCACCTGAACGACAGCGCGCACCGCATCGACGACGCGGTAATAAATGACAGCGTTGACCTTTACTGACACGTTGTCCTGGGAAATCACATCCTGCGTCGGCACGTCATGGACAAGGGTTCGCATGTCGACTTTGCGCATCTGCTGGACGACGGGGACGAGAAGGATAAGGCCCGGACCGGCGGCTTTGCGCCCAACCCGGCCAAGGGTGAAGATGACGCCGCGCTCATATTCGCGCAGGACTTTGATAATGGCGGTCGCAAGGCCGAAAAACGCCACCGCTAATGGAATGAGAAATCCAATGCCGCCCATGAGAACCTCCTGATTGCCCTGCGCCATTGGCAGGGACTATTTGCGTTTCACCTTTAACAGCAATCC
Organism: uncultured Parvularculaceae bacterium; assembly: GCA_947259815.1. Taxonomy (GTDB): domain Bacteria; phylum Pseudomonadota; class Alphaproteobacteria; order Caulobacterales; family Parvularculaceae; genus Hyphococcus. The sequence continues at coordinate 2,214 of CAMYNO010000353.1, read as the reverse complement.
GTCGACCGCCGCCACCGTTACTTCGTCGCCCGGCGTCAATTCGTCCGTAGACGTCGCACGCCATAATTCACCGCCGGCGCGAACATGCCCTTCGCCGCCGCGCCATTCAACCACTTCGGCCCGGCGCACATTCATAGTCTCGCCAACACGAAATGGCGTTTTCCAACGCATGAAGAATAGACCGTATAGTTTTGCGAGGGCGACTATGCCGAAGCCGGCGAGGATAGCGACGACGCCAAGGCCGGCCGGGCTGGAAAAGAATTCGCCTTCGCCCATCTTGCGTCAAGCTTCCTTCGGTTGAAGCGCGCCAAGAAAACTACCGGCCTTTGCTTGTTTCACTACAAGGACAAGGCCGTCAACTTCGACCACGCGCACCTTGTCGCCAGCCTCCAGAGGCCGATCAGATCGCGCGCGCCAGCGCTCACCTTCGACGATGACCCAGCCTTCCTTGCCGTTCCATTCGTCGACGACGCCTTCTCGCCGCCTGATGGCTTCTGCGCCGATCAGCGGTCCATGACTGCGCGAACCGACGACGGCGAACAGGATCAGCGCCAGCAAACCGCCGGCGATGGCGAGGATCGCCGCGATGACGCCGGGCGAGACGCGATAGCCTTCCGGGAAGAGAACAAAGATCCCGAAGCCGAACACAAGCAGACCGGCGACGCCGGCAAGGCCGAATGTCGGCGTAAACGCCTCGGTAAGAACAAGGATGCCGCCGGCGATCATCAGCGATACGCCTAGCCAGCTGAACGGCAGAACCTGAAATGCGTATAGGCCCAGAATAAAGGAAATGATGCCGACCGCGCCGGGGAAGATAGAGCCGGGGTTCCACATCTCGATGATGATGCCTGTCGTCGCCAGCGACATCAGGATAACCGCGACATTAGGATCGGCGATGAAGCTCAAAATGCGTTCGAGGAATGTGGGCTCGACACGTTCGAGTTTGATATTGGCCGTTGAAATGGTTTTTTCGCCGGAGGCGACCTTGACGGTTGTACCGTCGATCTGCGCGAGAAGGTCGTCAATATCCTCCGCGATCAGATCGATCACGCCAAGTTCAAGCGCTTCGTTGGCCGTGACAGACGCCGCCTCGCGCACGGCTTTTTCGGCCCAGTCGGCATTGCGCCCGCGCGTCTCGGCAAGGGCGCGGATATAGGCAACGGAATCGTTGATGACTTTGGCGCGTAAAGCATCGTTCGATGCGAGCGGCGGCGTGTCGGCTACCGGCTCCTCAGAAACGTCCTCGGCGACCGGTTCGTTGTCAGCGCTCGCGCTTTCCGGTTCGCCAGCCTCTTCGCTCACTGTCTCATTTTCGGGATCGGTGGTTTCTTCGCTCGCCGTGTTGTCCTCGGCCTGTTCGCCAAAGGGGTTCTCATCAAGCGGACTATCCTCGCCAGCAGGCGAGCCGCCGATTTCCACCGGGGTCGCCGCGCCAGTATTTGTTGCCGGCGCCATGGCGGATATGTGGGCTGAATACATCACATAAAGACCGGCCGACGCCGATCTTGCGCCCTGCGGCGAAACATAAGTCGCCACCGGGGTGTCGGAGGCGAGAATGGCCTTGATGATCGTTTTCATGGAATCGACGAGGCCGCCGGGCGTATCGATCTCGATCAGCACAAGGCCCTTTTGGGCGTCGGAAGCGGCGGCAATCTCGCGCGCCAGATAATCGGCGACCGGCGGAGACACCGGCCCGTCTATTGTCAAAATAACGCCTGTTTCCACAGGGTTAGCGCTTTCGGTTTGCGCAAACGCTGCAAGCGCGAACAATGCCGCGCCGATGATCGCTATCAGGAAATTGATACCGAGCCGTCGTTGTCGCAGAACTGTCATGTTACGCCCCGCCCCTTTTATGAAATCGACCCTTATCTTCCAAGATAAGCGGATATTGCGGCTTTTCAACTTTGTTATGACGTTACGTCAGGCTTGCCCAGACGGTTTGCGGAGCGCTATCACTTCGGTGGGGTGCGCGCGGGGGCGTTATGAAGCCGGAAGAAATTTCTTTTTCGCTGGGCGAGCGTCGGCGCATGAAGCGCATAACGCAGCGCATCTATAACCGCCTCATCATTGAAAGCCCGCGGTTCAACCGCAATGCGGATCAGGTGCAGAATATCGTTCTGGGACTTGGCGGTGTTGTGGTCATCGCCGCAGTCTCGGCCGGAACCGGTCCGCTCGCCTCGCGCGCGGCGGAGGCGATGCGTAATTCCGGCTGGT
>CAMYNO010000352.1 GCA_947259815.1 uncultured Parvularculaceae bacterium | reverse complement strand
CGTTCATTTCGCTTCTGCAATAAAATGGGTTGCAAACCCGCCATTGATGCCGCCGGCAAGAACGCGATCTTTATCAATTTAAACCGCCGCGCCCCTTTGCGCCGGGCGGAGAAGTCGCCGGCGTTATTGAAGCTGTAGGCGACGGCGTTTCCGGGTTTGCTCCCGGCGATCGCGTTCTTGCCGGCGGCATCAATGGCGGGTTTGCAACCCATTTTATTGCAGAAGCGAAAAGAACGAACAAAATTCCCGACGCCATGCCCTTTGACGAGGCGGCCGGGCTGATGCTGACTTATGGCACATCGCACTACGCACTGCGCGACCGCGCCAACATTCAACCCGGCGAATCGCTTTTCATCCTCGGCGCAGCGGGCGGCGTCGGTGCGGCGGCGATCGAGCTTGGCAAAGCGATGGGGGCGAAAGTCGTCGCCGGCGTGTCGTCCGAAGAAAAAGCCGCGTTTTGCAAAGAGCTTGGCGCTGATGAGACAATTATCTATCCGACTGGCGCCCTCGACCGCGACGCGCAAAAGGCGCTTTCGAACGAGATCAAAACGAAATGCGGCGGCGAAGGCGCTAATGTAATCTACGACGCCGTCGGCGGCGACTATGCTGAACCGGCCGTGCGCGCGCTCGCTTGGGAGGGGCGGTATCTTGTCATCGGTTTCCCGGCCGGCATCCCAAAATTACCGCTTAATCTCACATTGCTGAAAAGTTGTCAGATCGTCGGCGTATTCTGGGGCGCGTTCACAATGCGCGATCCTAAAAAGAACGAAAAATACGTTGATGAAATATTTGAATTCTATCGCGATGGGAAAATCCGCCCACGGATCACGGCGACCTTTCCTCTCGAAAAAGCTGCCGAAGCACTGAACTTGATGATGGACAGAAAAGTTCTTGGAAAAGTAGCCCTGATTGTTGAATGAAAAGACTTACGCTTCTTCGACACGCTAAATCGAGCTGGTCCGATCAAGTTCAGCGCGACTTTGATCGACCGCTCAACAAGCGCGGACAGGAAGCCGCGCCGATCATGGGCGCTTTCATCGCGAAACATGGCCTCGTTCCCGACCGAATATTGTGTTCGTCCGCGGTGCGAACGCGCGAAACCCTCGATCTCATTTTACCGCGACTGCGAAGCGAACCGGTCGTTGAATATCGCGATGATCTTTATTTGGCCGATCCAAGAGCAATGCTTTCCGCGGTGCGTGACGCCGAGGACAGCACCGCACATATCCTGATGATCGCCCATAATCCCGGACTGGAAATGCTCGCTCAGCGCCTCGCGGACATGGAACGCTCGGATGTCCGCGCCCTTGCCCGTATTGGAGAAAAATTCCCAACGGCCAGCATTGCCGCATTTAAAGGGCCGGATTCATGGCGCGATTTCGACAATGGAAACTGTATTCTCGAACTTTTTGCAACGCCGAAGGATATAGCGGAATAGGCCGCCCGCCCTTCCCCCATCGCTCAAATTAGGCTTACCTGTTTTCAACGAAAGACAATCGGGGACAACGCGATGGTCGAGAAACTGGTGAATACGGTTCCGCCGGGCGAACAACACGATACCGACGTCATCATTATCGGCGCAGGCCCGGTCGGCTTATTCGCTGTATTTGAACTTGGGTTGCTGGGCGTCAAATGCCGCGTGATCGACATTCTGGGTAATCCGGGCGGACAGTGCATCGAGCTTTATCCCGAAAAACCGATCCTCGATATCCCGGCAATTAAATCGATCACGGGCGAGCAACTGACCCGTCAGTTGCTGGAACAGATTGCACCCTTTGATCCGCAATTTCATCTCAATGAAATGGCAGTCGCATTAGAAAAAACCGATGCCGGCAAATGGCGCATTGAAACCGATATGGGAACTGTCATTGAAGCGCCGGTGATCTGCATTGCGGCCGGCGGCGGATCGTTTCAACCGAAGAAGCCGCCAATACCCGGCGTAGACGACTATGCCGAAAAATCGGTTTTCTTTTCCGTACGCCAGCGTGAAAAATTCAAGGGCAAAACACTCGTAATCGCCGGCGGCGGCGACAGCGCACTGGACTGGACCCTGAACCTTGAACCGATTGCGGAAAAAATTACGCTCATACATCGACGGCCCGATTTCCGCGCAGCGCCCGATAGCGTTGAAAAAATGCAGGCGCTCGTCGATGCCGGCCGCGTCGACCTTCACATTGCGCAGATCAAGGGGCTCACCGGCGCCGACGGACAAATCTCCGCCGTTGTAACAGAAACACACGAAGGCGGGGCCGCCGCAATTCCCTGCGACACGATGCTTGCCTTTTACGGCCTCACCATGAAGCTTGGACCGATCGCCAGCTTTGGTCTTAATCTGGAAGAAAACCGCATCTCGGTCGATACAGAAAAGTTCGAAACTTCCGTACCGGGCATATTCTGTATCGGCGATATGGCTCACTATCCCGGTAAGCTGAAACTGATCCTATCCGGTTTTCATGAATCCGCCTTAATGGCGCATGGCGCTTTTCACTATGTCTTTCCCGATAAGAAACTGAAATTCCAGCATACGACATCGGCCAAAGACCTTCAGGCCAAAGTCGGTTAAAAGCGGCGCCATGCGCCCATCAGTTCTCAATCCCCTCTTCGCCGATATCACCTCGCTTCCCGGCGTCGGCCCCAAACTCGCCGCGCTGATTTCCCGCGCCGCCGGCGCGCGCGTAATTGACCTGATTCTGACCGCGCCGGTCGCGGTGGTCGACCGGTCTTTCCAACCGACGATTGCCGACGCACCGACAGGACAGATTGTGACCTTAAAGGTGCGCGTTGACAGCCATGATGCGCCGCCCAAGGGACGGCGCTTGCCCTACAAAATTATTTGCTCTGACGACACCGCGTTTCTAACCCTCGTTTTTTTTCGGGCGCATTCTGACTATCTGCAAAAAACCCTTCCTGAAGGCGCCGTCCGCCTGATCAGTGGCAAGGTTGAAGATTTCAAAGGCGGGCGGCAGATGGTTCACCCGGACTATGTCATCGATCCGGAGAGCGAAAATGCGATGCCGCTCTTCGAGCCTGTGTATCCGTTGACGGCCGGCCTGACCGCCAATGTCATGCGCAAGGCGGTACGCGAAGCATTGTTGCGTGCGCCGGATATGCCCGAGTGGCAAGAGAGTGAATTCCAGAAAAAGCAGTCCTGGGCGAATTGGCGTGACGCTT
>CAMYNO010000351.1 GCA_947259815.1 uncultured Parvularculaceae bacterium | reverse complement strand
TGCGTTGGCCCGGCGCTTTATCGCGCGCGATTCACGGATTCATTTCGCCATCACCCTATCTCGTTGTTTTTATTTGCATTTTATTTGGCATGGCGATTGCGAAATGAATCCGTGAATCGCGCGCGATAAAGCGCCGGGCCAACGCAATGAGTTAACGAATGGAAAACGCCATTACCGCTGCGCTATCGCAACAGATCGTTCTGGCGCGAGCGCTGGACGTTGCGGCGAACAATGTCGCCAATCAAACGACGGCCGGGTTCAAGGCTGAGAACGCGCGTTTCGGCGAGTATGTTACGCAGATCAACAATGCCGACGGTCAGAATCAGACCGTTTCCCTTGTTTATGATCTCGACAGCTATACGGATTTCTCCGCAGGCGGCGTACAGGCGACCCACGGGCCGCTGGATTTCGCCATTGATGGGGACGGTTTTTTCGCCGTCGAAGCCGGTGACGAGCTTCGCTACACACGCGCCGGACATTTTGAACTCAACGCCGCCGGCGAACTTGTCGACCGCGATGGTTCGATTGTGCTGGATGATACTGGTGCGCCGATACTGATCGACCCAGAATCCGGCCCTGTGCTGCTCTCCCCCGACGGCGAACTGCAACAGGATGGCGCGCCAATCGCGCGGCTCGGTGTTTTTGTCTTTGACGATATTCAGTCCGTGCGCCGTTCGGGCTTTAATCAGTTCATCAGCGACGCCGCCCCGACAACCGCCGAAAATGCGCAAATCCGCCAAGGCTTCATTGAGATATCCAATGTCTCGCCGGTAAAGGCGATGACCGAAATGATAGATATTCTGCGCGCTTACGAAAGCGCCGCACAAGTCATCGAAACATCGAGCGAACTCGCCCGCAATGCGGTTCAGACCCTGACCGAAGCGGCGTAAAGGAGACTATAACATGAGCGCTCTTAATACGGCGGCGACCGGCATGCTCGCGCAACAGCGCAATGTCGAAGTCATCTCAAACAATATCGCGAACCTCAACACGGTTGGATTCAAGCGTCAGCGCGCAGAGTTTCAGGATCTGCTTTACCAGACGCTTGAACGGCCCGGCGCGATCTCATCGCAGACCGGGACGGTTGGTCCCCACGGCATCCAGATCGGCACGGGCGTGAAGACCGGTTCGGTCTACCGCATTGTCGAGCAAGGCAATGTCACCGCAACCGGGAATGATCTCGATATCGCTATTTCCGGGCGCGGTTTGTTCCGCGTCGCATTGCCGAACGGCGATGAAGCCTATACGCGCGCCGGTAATTTCGCCATTTCCGCCGACGGTCAGATTGTAACCGAAGACGGTCATGAAATCTCTCCGGGAATTTCCATTCCGGATGATGCGGTCGACATTTCCATCTCGGAAGACGGCACCGTCGAAGCGCGTATTTCCGGCGAACAAAATCTTCGCACGCTCGGGCAACTTGAGCTTGTCACCTTTTTCAATGAATCGGGTCTTGAAGCCATCGGCGACAATATGCTGCTGGAAACGTCAGCGTCAGGCGAACCTGTCATTGGCAATCCCGGCGATGATGGGTTCGGCACAATCCTCCAGGGGTTTATCGAAACTTCAAATGTCGATCCGGTGCAGGAAATCACCGCGCTGATCGCCGCCCAGCGCGCCTATGAAATGAATGCGCGGGTTATCGAGACAGCCGACCAGATGTTGTCGGTCAACGCCAATCTACAGAGCTAGGAGCGCTAGGTGAAACTCGGCGATTTCAATCATAACTCCTCCGATGGCGGACAATTGCGCGGCTTCGTCGCCTACATCGCCATCGCCCTCTGGTTCCTGCTGGCGGTGTTATCCGCCGGGCGCGCCTCGGCGGCGGAGGGCGCGCCGATCACGAGCAAGGATATCCTGCCGTCGATTGCGGCAACGCTCGCCGCGCACGGCGCCCCGGAAGACGGCGTCGTCCGGCTTGATCATCCCACTCAGGCGCTCACCGACACGGCGATCGTCCACACAAGTTATAATCCGCTTTCTGGCCGTTTTGTTATTCGCACGCAAAGCGCCAGCGCTGTGACCGGAATCATTCAGCGGATCGAACGTTTCGCTGTCCTGAACCGTACCATTGAGCGGGGTAGCGTCATTGGCGAGGCTGACATTACTTATATCGAAACACCGGCGACGACAGCGCGAGGACTTGCAAAAAGCGCCGATGAGCTGACCGGCAAGATGGCGAGGCGAACTCTTGCCGTGGAAAAACCCGTTCGACTGAACGACCTTGAAACGCCAAAACTTGTCAAAAAAGGCGCGATTGTCACGCTCACATACCAGATCGAAGGACTTCGCATGAGCCATCAGGGCGTATCAATGCATGATGGCGGCGCGGGCGATATCGTTTCTGTACGAAATATACATTCCGACCGCACTCTGAAAGGCGTTGTCGCGGACCGGAACCTTGTCACGATCATTCCGCCTCGTGCGGCCTTTAAAGGGTAATCCCATGCGTTATTTCCTGTTCGCTCTCATATTGGCGACGGCGCCGGCCTGTTCGACCCTTGATCGCATAGGTGACATCGGCGAAGCGCCGGATTTTGCGCCAACGGAAAATCCCGCAGAGCTTTTCAAGGGGCGTGAAGTGGCGTTGCCGATGCCCGCAAAATACGAAGAAGCGCCACGCAACAATTCCCTGTGGCGCCAGGGATCGCGCGCCTTTTTCAAAGATCAGCGCGCCCGCCGCGCTGGCGACATTGTCACGATTGTCATTGATATCGACGACCGCGCACAGCTTAACAATACGACCGAACGACGACGCAATAATGGCGAAACAGCCGAACTGCCGGCCTTTGGCGGCCTCGAACAGAGCCTGGTCGATGTTTTGCCAGACGGGGCTAACGCCGCGCAACTTGTCGATCTCTCCTCCGGCTCAAATTCCCGCGGCGAAGGCAGTGTCGACCGTCGCGAGGACGTTCAGTTAACAATTGCCGCCCTCGTCACCGAAGTACTGCCCAATGGCAATCTTGTCGTCGCCGGAAAACAGGAAGTGCGCGTAAATTATGAACTGCGCGAGTTGACGGTCACCGGCATCATCCGGCCGGAAGACATCTCCAACGCCAATCGCATTCGCCATGAACAGATCGCCGAGGCGCGTATTTCCTATGGCGGTCGCGGGCATCTGTCTGATGTACAACAGCCGCGCTATGGCCAGCAGCTTTACGACATTCTCTTTCCATTTTGATCGCGAAATAAAAAACGCGGTCCGATGGTGCGTCGGACCGCGTTTCCTTCACG
>CAMYNO010000350.1 GCA_947259815.1 uncultured Parvularculaceae bacterium | reverse complement strand
CCTCGGCTCCGGCGCGGTGATCATCGCCATGCATCACGAGCAGGACATGAAGAAGATGGGCGGCGTTAAAGACATCCTGCCGCTCACCCATATTTTGATGGTGATCGGAACGGTGGCGATTACCGGCGTCGGCATACCCGGATTTTATCTCTTCGGTGCGCCATTCGGTACCGCCGGTTTTGTTTCCAAGGATGTGATTATTGAGGGCGCCTTCGCGGCCGGTGAAGTCGGACGCGCATTCGGCAATTTCGCTTTCGTGCTCGGTCTGATCGCGGCGGTGATGACCGCGTTTTATTCCTGGCGGCTGATCTTCCTGACCTTCTGGGGCAAGTCGCGTGCGCCTGAATCCGTGCGCAAACATCCCCATGCGGTGCCGGATACAATGATGATGCCGCTCATTCCCCTTGCGGTCGGGGCGCTGGCGGCGGGCATAGTTTTCTACGGCGATTTTGTCGGCAAGGATAAGGAAGCGTTCTGGAACGGCGCGCTCTATTTTGCAGACGCCCATCATGAAGAAACTGTCGCCGCCGATCATCTGAATGCTGAGCAATTGGCGGAGTTTCGTGACGGTCACGGCGACGAGGCGGCGCATGGCGCGGACGTCTCCGATGGTGAGGAAGAAGCCCATGGTGAGAGTGGTGGGGGCGAGCATGAGGAAGGCGGCCATCATGTGCCGACCTGGGTATTATGGGCGCCGTTCATTTCCATGCTGATCGGGGCGCTGACCGCGGCGTTCCATTATCTTGGCGGCGATCCGCTGCGGCCGGGCCTTTTGCGTCCGGGCGGCATGATCTACGCGTTCTTGAAGAACAAATGGTATTTCGACGAGATATACGACTTCCTGCTGGTCAAACCGGCGCTGGCGATTGGCCGGTTCCTCTGGATTGACGGGGACGGCAAGACAATCGACGCGGTCGGGCCCGACGGCATCGCATCGGTTGTCGCTGCAAACGCCAAGCGTATCGTCAAGCTGCAATCGGGATATCTCTATCACTATGCCTTCGCGATGCTGGTCGGCATCGCCGTGTTAATCACTTTCGTTCTGATTAGGTTGGGGAACGGCTGATGACCGAGAGTTTTGCATCCCAGCCCTGGCTCACCATGGTGACATTCGCGCCGCTTCTTGGCGCCTTGTTCATCGCGGCCGCCCGCATGGTGGCGAAGAAGACTGCCGACGGCGCTGTCGAAGGCGAAGCGCTGGCGCAACTCGACCGCAGCGCCAAAGTCATCGCACTGGGCGCCACCGTCGTAACCTTCGCCATTTCGCTTCTCGTATACTCGCTCTTCGATCCGTCGATTGGCGGCTTTCAGCTTGTTGAACAGCGCCCATGGATCGGCGGCGGCGTTTCTTACAAAATGGGTGTCGACGGCATTTCGATTCTGTTCGTTCTGCTGACGACCTTCATCATGCCGATCTGCATTCTGGCGTCATGGGAATCGATCAAGAACCGCGTCGCCGATTACATGATCGCGTTTCTGATCCTTGAAACGCTGATGTTCGGCGTTTTCTGTTCGCTCGATCTGTTTCTCTTCTATGTCTTCTTTGAGGGCAGCCTGATCCCGATGTTCCTGATTATCGGTGTGTGGGGTTCCAAGGGCATGAAAGAATTCGCCGGCTTCCAATTGCCGTCGAAGGTCTATGCGGCGCTTAAATTCTTCCTCTACACGCTCGTTGGCTCGCTGCTTTTATTGGTGGCGATGGCGTGGATGTATGCGCAGGCCGGCACCACTGACATCGTCGCCCTGCAGCAGTTCGATTTTCCGGCAGGGGCGCAGAAATGGCTGTGGCTCGCCTTTTTTGCGTCCTTCGCCGTCAAGATGCCGATGTGGCCGGTGCACACCTGGCTTCCCGACGCCCATGTTCAGGCGCCGACAGCGGGTTCCGTCGTCCTGGCGGCAATCCTCTTGAAAATGGGCGGGTACGGATTTTTACGCTTTTCGCTCCCGATGTTCCCGGACGCATCGCTCTATTTCTCGCCGCTGGTGTTCGCGCTGTCGATTATTGCGATCATCTACACCTCTCTTGTCGCGCTGGCGCAGGAGGATATGAAAAAGCTGATCGCCTATTCCTCGGTCGCTCATATGGGTTTTGTCACCATGGGCATTTTCACAGCGACCAAGCAGGGGATTGAGGGCGGTCTTTTCCAGATGCTTTCCCACGGGTTCATCTCCGGCGCGCTCTTCCTTTGCGTCGGCGTTGTTTATGACCGCATGCACACGCGGGAGATTGCGGCCTATGGCGGTCTCGTCCATCGCATGCCGCGCTATGCGTTCTTTTTCCTGTTTTTCACCCTCGGTAATGTCGGGCTGCCGGGAACGTCGGGCTTTGTCGGTGAAATTCTTTCCATGACCGGCGCCTTCAAGGTGAATTCATGGATCGCATTCTTTGCCGCATTTGGCGTGATCCTGTCGGCGGCTTATGCGCTGCGTCTTTATCGTCAGGTGATGTATGGCGAGATGACGAAAGACGCGCTCGCGGCCATTCCCGATCTCGATAAGCGCGAATTGTTCCTGCTGCTTGCGCCGCTGATGTTCTTTGCACTTTATCTTGGGTTCAATCCGGGTCCGGCGCTGAGCGTTTTCGCGCCCTCGGTGGACCTGTTGATGAACAATATGAGCGCGTCGCTCGGGAGCGAGCTGTAAGCCATGGGTATCGTTCAAACACTCAGCCATGCGCTGCCGGAACTCGCGCTTGCGATCGGGTCCATGGTCCTGTTGATCGTCGGTGTTTTCCTCGGCGATAAATCCGCGCGGCAAATCGCTTACGCCAGCGTCGGTCTCCTGATGCTTGCGCTTGTACTCGTGGTCGTCGGCCCATCGGCGGGGCAGGCGTCCCTGTTCGACGGCGCCTTCCAGATCGATGCGTTCTCTTCGTACGCAAAGGTCATTATTTTTGCCGCCGCCGCCATCGCCATCTTGATGTCGCAGCAATTTATCGACGGCAAGGCGGGCGGGCGTTTTGAATATCCCGTGCTGATCATGCTCGCTGTGTTTG
>CAMYNO010000349.1 GCA_947259815.1 uncultured Parvularculaceae bacterium | reverse complement strand
AAAAGCGCGCGAAAGCGTTCTCGATGCAACCTCGCCGGTGCTTGAGGTGATGTCGGGGCCGATCGCTTATGTGAACGGCGTGATCGGCTATGTGGCGGATTATTTCGCTATCCTTGAACAAAACGCTGCGCTTCGCCGCGAGAATGCAGAGCTTCGCCAGTGGATGAACGAAGCGCTTGAGCTGCGCACTGTCGTTGCCGATTTCAGGGAACTTCAGTCCTATCAGGCGCCGCCGAAGATCCATCCCGTCGACGCTTTTATTATTGGCGAAGCGAATGACGCTTTTTCACGCTCGATGATTATCAATGCGGGACGCCGAAAGAGCGTCGAAGCGCGTCAGGCCGTCGTCGATCCCAACGGGCTTGTCGGGCGCGTCATCCATATCGGCGCCAACGCGTCGCGCGTTTTGCTGCTGACCGATGTGCAAAGCCGGGTTCCGGTTTATGTCGAGGGCGCGGATGTTGAAGGCATCCTTGTCGGGCGCAGCCGGGCGCGTCCGGCGATTTCGATTATCGAGACGTCACAGGAAGTTGAAATCATGCCGGGCCAGCGCGTTCTCACGTCTGGCGCTGAAGGCGTATTGCCTCGCGGGCTCCCTGTCGGCGTCGTCGAGGGGGCGGGCGAGGAACTGGAAGTCGATCTTTATGCGAACTATTCCAGAACGCGCATGGTGCGGGTCATCAATTTCGAATTTCCGCAAGTCGCCGAGCCGATTACTGATGGCAATGAAGGCATTGACGAGGGAACGTCAGATCCTGAAGTAAGCGCCGATATTGATGCCGGCGCTGACCCGGCGCCCGACGAAACCGACCGTTCGGCGCCTGAGGGCGATGATCCCCAGGCCGAAGGGTAGCGGGGATGGGATATCGTGCAGAGCAACTGTTGGCGATCCTGCGCTCCTTGACGCCGACGATGCTCGGCGTTCTGGGCGTATTGATCTTGGCGCTTCCCCTGCGGTTTTTTGAAGGCGCTATTCCGACGCCGATCATTCCATTGGTGGTTGTCTTTTTCTGGTCGATCTATTCGCCGGATTACCTTCCGGCGCCCAGCGTCTTTGCAATCGGCCTTTTACAGGATTTGTTAATGGGCGGCCCGCTTGGGCTGTGGGCCGTTGTTTACCTTGTCACCCAGTTTATCGTCAGCTGGCAGCGCGGGTATTTCCTGGGACGCGAACAAAAGGTCGTCTGGATCGGTTTTGCATTGGCGTCGACGGTCGCAAGCCTTATGTTATGGCTTGTGATGAGTTTGATGTCCGGCGCATTGCTGCCCGTTGGCGCCCTGATAGCGCAGATGATTGCGACGATCCTGATTTACCCGATATTCGGCGCGGCTTTCCGTGAGTTGCACCGCCGGGTTCTGGTGGAGGCGTAGCGCAATGCTGAACAGCCATGATCCGGAACGTCAGGAAATCGTTTCGCGCCGGTCGTTTCTGTTCGGCGGCGGCGTTACCCTCGCCATCGTTTCCATTGGCGGGCGGCTATATCAGTTGCAAGTCGCCGATCACGAAAAATACAGCACCCTTGCGCAGGAAAACCAGTTTAACCGACGTGTCTTGACGCCCTTGCGCGGCAACATTGTCGATCGTTTTGGTCGGGTGCTGGCGTCGAACCGAAAAAATTTCCGCATTCTCCTGTTGCCTGAGCGGTCGCAGGATGTGGACGCAACGCTCGATCACGTGGCGGCCTTCGTTCCGGTCTCACCCGAACGACGCAAACGCATATTCCGGGAAATCCGCCGCCGTGGCGCTTTCACGCCGATTGAGATCGAGGACAATCTCGACTGGGAAGCGTTTTCGCGCATCAATTATGAACTGCCTTACCTCGCCGGGATTCTTCCCGATGTCGGCGACACACGCGACTATCCGCTTGGCCCGGCGACGTCTTTCGTGATCGGTTATGTGGGCGGCGTGACCGACACTGACCTTGCCGCGCAAGAGAGCGACGAAGAACGAAACCTCCTGCGCCAGCCGGGGTTCAAAATCGGCCGTGACGGTCTTGAGCGCACCTATGAAAAGGAACTGCGCGGCAAGGCCGGGAAGGTGAATGTCGTCATCAACGCCCATGGCCGCGTCATTGAGGAAGTCAAGGAAGGCGCCATTCCGTCCGTTCAGGGAAAACCGTTGACGCTGACGATTGATGCGGAATTGCAGACCCATGCGATGGAGGTGCTGGCGACGCCGGGCGAACGCATGCCGGACGAGCCGCAAAGCGCCGCCGCCGTGGTCATGGATGTGGTGACTGGCGATATCCTTGTCCTTGCATCGACGCCGGCGTTCAATCCCAATGACTTCAATATCGGCATCAATCCCGATCTGTGGCGGGAACTGAATGAAAGTCCGTATAAGCCGCTTTTGAACAAGGCGCTCACCGGCGCTTATCCGCCCGGTTCAACGCTCAAGGTCTTAAGCGCCATCGCGGCGCAGGAAGCCGGCGTACGCCCGTCAAAGACCGCCTATTGCAGCGGCCGCGTCTGGTACGGCAATCGCTATTTCCATTGCTGGAAACGCGGCGGGCATGGCACTGTCGACATGAAGGGATCGCTCAAACATTCCTGCGATACCTATTATTACGAGATCGCCAAAGACCTCGATATCGATGTCCTGGCGGACGTCGCCAAACGCTTTGGGCTGGGCCAGACCTATGAGCTTGGCGTTGCGGGCCAAAAAGCCGGCGTCGTCCCGTCGCGCGACTGGAAACGCACTTACTATGCGGGCGATCCTGAGAACCAGACCTGGTATCAGGGGGAAACGCTTTCAGCGATCATCGGGCAGGGCGCGGCGACGGCGACGCCGCTTCAGCTTTGCGTCATGGCTGCGCGTGTTGCAACGGGCCGCTCTGTGCGACCGCGCCTCGTGCGCGCTGTCGGCGATCTGATCCTGCCGGCGCCGGATGCGCCTGCAATTGACGTTAATCCGCAACATCTCGATGTTGTCCGTGCAGGGATGAATGCTGTCGTGAATGAATGGGGCACGGCGGCTCGGTCACGGCTTGAAGATCCCGAATGGCAGATGGCGGGCAAGACCGGAACCAGCCAGGTTTACGCCATTACCGCGGCGGACCGTGCGCGCGGCCTCGACAAGCCGGAAGAACTTCCCTGGGCGCGGCGCGATCATGCGCTGTTCGTCAGTTTCATGCCGTTTGAAAATCCGCGTTACGCCTGCTCGGTGCTGGTTGAACATGGCATTGGCGGCAGTCGCGCCGCCGGCCCCAAGGCGCGCGACATCATGAAAAAAGTCGCCGAGCTTGATCCGGCCTCGCGCCCGGCGCTCGATCCAAGACAGATCGCGCGTCAGGCGGGCCTGGACAGGAAGGCGTAAGCGATGTCCTCGCTCATCCTTCCCGGCCCGCAACGTGGTTTACGCATGCGTCTTTCAAAGATGCACTGGCCGCTGCTCATCATGCTCACTGTGATCGCGCTGGCCGGCGTCATCACGCTCTATTCGGTTGCTGATGGAAACTGGCGGCCATGGGCGCTCAAACACGCGATACGCTATGCGGCGGCGGCGACTATTCTTGTGGGCATGGGGCTCGTTGCGATCCGCTACTGGATGGCGCTTGCCTATCCGATTTACTTTGCGGCGCTGGCGGCGCTGATTGCCGTGCCGTTTATCGGCGAGATCAATATGGGCGCGCGGCGCTGGATCGAGTTCGCCGGGATGCAGTTCCAGCCGTCCGAGGCAATGAAGATCGGTCTCGTCATGGGGCTCGCGCGTTATTATCACGGGCTTCGCGCGGAACAGGTCTCGCACCTGCTTTATCTCGTGCCGCCGGCATTGATGATTGGCGCGCCGGTGGGGCTTGTATTTATCCAGCCCGATCTCGGCACCGCGCTTCTGCTTGCCGCTACCGGCGTGATCATTGTCTTCGTTGCGGGCTTGAGCTGGCGGATCGGCGTTATCGGCGCCATTGGCGCCGTCGCCGCCGGTTATGCAGCCTATCGGTTCGATATTTTAAAAGAGTATCAGCTGCGCCGCATCACGACGTTTTTGAATCCCGATTTCGACCCGTCGGGGCAGGGGTATCACCTGCTTCAATCCAAGATTGCGCTCGGCTCGGGCGGACTGGACGGCAAGGGCTTCATGCAAGGGACGCAAAGCCAGCTTCAGTTCCTGCCCGAGATGCATACCGATTTTATCTTCACCATTTTT
>CAMYNO010000348.1 GCA_947259815.1 uncultured Parvularculaceae bacterium | reverse complement strand
GAAAGCGGCGACCCTCAATAAATGGCGGGTTTACGGAGAAGGGCCTCCGTTTATAAAGGTAGGGCGTCTAGTGCGCTATCGGCGCGCCGATCTTGATGCGTACCTTTCAGGCCGCTTGGTTCAATCTACCAGCGAGTTGTCGGCACGCTAAAGCCTATACTAGAAAGTTGGCGATGGTGCCGCTTAAGGTCGGTCAAAACGATAACCTCTATCGCTGGGAACATGCTTTTAGCGGACTTAAACTTCGACATTTTGCTGGCTAGGCCCTAATGAAGCGGCACCAAATTCACGCCGTCAATATTTCGTATCGACATAGAAGCCAGTGCGCCCAGGGCACGGATATCCTGATTTATCATTGTGTTTGTTAAGTTTGGAATTGCGGGCTTTGCGGCGAAAGCGCTTGCCGCAATAGCTGCATTCGTAAATGTGCGTTGGCCCTGTGCTCGATCGCCTGATGGACCGTCGCCGGACTGGCGATGTGTGAACGCGCAGCGCTCGTTCTTCGCGCGGCGGATTGTCCCGAATAGGCAGCGCGCCCGTGGACGTTAATTCGATCTCATAGCGCGGCGTAAAGGATTCACCGGCGGCGCTTGCGCTATTGATGCGCTCGACCCGATAGCTGCGAATCTCTTGCCGTTGGACGTCAAATCCATGTAGGAGGATGTCGCCGGCCTGGCTGCGCCGCAATGAGTAAGGTTCGATACGACGTTGCGTCCGTTCTCCGTTCAGCTTTGTGTAATCGATATCAATGCGCAACCTGTTGGCGGCGGCGAAACGAATGACCTCCATCGCCGATTCCGCTTGGAATCCAACGCCAAGATTAAGGCGGCGCTCGCGAATAAGCGCGTCGCCGGCAGACCGCGGCACCGGCGCCAGCGCAGCGGGCGCTGCCGCGCCCATGAGCCAGTCAAAAAAAGCCGGTAGTTCATTCCAGAAGACGGCGACGGGCGGCAATACTGGAAGCTGATGGCGTAGCATTTGCTCCCAGGCGGCTTCAACGGCGTCTCTGTGCCGTTCGATTGCCGTGATCGTCGGCACGGCGATTTCCTTGAACTCGCATTTGGCGCGCAGGACATTCAGCAAGGTCGCCGCCGGCGGGCGGGCGTCCGTCAGGCGATAAAGATTGACAACGTCATAAAGGTCGCGAGGACGGGTGCGCTCGCCGAGCGCGCGGATTTTTTCACTGAACGCCTCTTCATAGGCGTAGGACATCAATGAGATACCGGCGTCCGGCTCGTCGCTGTAAGGATGAAAGACGGAACTCGTCACAGGATCGAGGACTAGGTGCTCGTCCGCCGTGAGATCGAGCTTGACCCGTGGCAAGCCGCCCTTGGTCGGGGAGATCGGCCCCTGATAGCTGACGCGGCCTTGGCATGATGGGTTGCCGCGGGGGTTTTCAAATACATCGAACCGCAATCCGTCCCGCGGAATGGCGATACCGGACTGATCGTAAATCCAGTCGCCGATTTCGCCGAAGGCGTCGGTCAGAAAATCGGCGTCGATATGAGCTTCGTCCTTGAGCGTAAAATCGAGATCTTCGGAAAACCGGTAGGTTTCGAAAAAGCACTTCTTGAGACAAGTGCCGCCCTTGAACACCCAGGTTTCGCGAAAGGCGTCATGGTTGGATATGCCGGCAAGCAGCCAGCCGAGGACGTAGTCTTTCTCGACGATGTTCGGAAGCAAGCCGTAGCGTGTCGCGGCGTCAATGATTTCCTGCTTCGGGATCATGTGACCGACCAGTGTTCAGGAATGAACAAACGCCATCGCGTAACGAGACGAGGAGAGACGAGGGCCGGATCGAGTTTGGCGTTGCCGGCGGTCAAGCGCTCGCTGCAGGCGTTCAGCAATGCGTCATCGGCGCCATGCTGTTCGCCCAGAAAACCGAGGCGTTTGAAGACTGCGCCATTGCCGAGACGATCGCCATAGTCAGCGAGGCGTTTGATGTCATACACCTCGCTTTGCAAGTAGGCTCGAACACAATCGCTCACCTGCTGGGCGCCGCCGCCGGCATCCGGATTATCGAGCAAGTCGATAATTGTTCGGTGTACGTCTGAAATTTTTACTTTCGTGCGCCCGCGCCAGAGCGCCGTAACGCCAAAGATGTTTTTTTCCTGTATGCGGAATATCGTAAATGGAACGCCGTGCAGCGTTTGATGACTTTCTCTTACTTCATCCGCTGTAAAGACAACGACATCGCGAAACAATTGTTCCGTCAAATCCCAATGATGCGCCGCGGTTCGCCCGCCGATGTAACTCTTGGCGAAAAGATGCGGGACCAGCACGAACGGATCGTCGAGCACATGCTCCCGATCGAGGGAATCGAGATTGGCGGCAATATACGTTCCCGCCTTGATCCGGCGGAGCCATCCCTGATCCGTCCAGCGCGACAAGAGCTTCGAGGCTTGAGCGCGATCGAGTCCCAAATCGCTGACTGCATCGTCGATGGTGACGACGTCGCCCGCCTGACGAATAAGATGGGCGAGACGGGCGCGCCCGCTCGGAATCGCCTTTCTTGCTGTCTTTTCTATAGTCGCCATTGTTAAAATTCCCTATTTTCAGGAATAATTACATTCATAATATATCAAATATTTCATTCTGAGTATAGCAAGTTTGGCAAAAAAGCCAAAATCCATGAAAAAATGCATTGATGATATATCAATCGAATATCGCACGTCCGAACCAGTAACTACTACATATTGAAGCTTCGGCGTGTAGTATAACTATCACTTGTGCCGAGGTAGATTCTGTCTTAGCGTCAATGACGAACCCGATTGGCGGGCTCAACTCGCTGGCGAGGTCCCGAAATCGCTTGTGAGGCCGCAAAGGAAAGCGCCGGAAAGGGGATACGGCAGGAGGTTTGGCGGCGTTTCATCAAGTGCTCGGGGTATGGAGGTCCCGATGGGCCGAAAACGCGTAACTGTCACCACAGAAACCGACACCGGACGCAATACCCGGTTTCACGACAATG
>CAMYNO010000347.1 GCA_947259815.1 uncultured Parvularculaceae bacterium | reverse complement strand
GCTATCTCCAAAATGGTCAACTTCGCCCTTACACCAGCCGATTTGTAAGGGCGCCGAAAACACGAATTTTCTATTCAGGCGATAGTGAGGCGCGAATTTATTACAATGAACATGGACATCGCACCGTTGTTTCCGGCGACGTCTATGAAACGCGAATAAAACGAGCAGACAATGGCGACCGTCTGTCCCTTGCATTCTACGATGTTGACGGAAGCCCAACCGAGAACGATTTCGCCATCGCCTCCTATGAATGGATAACAAAAACAAGCGGTAGCGTTATCGAAACCCGCCGGCGCCTTGATGGATCGATACAACGCAACCGCCCGGGCTTTGGCTATCTCGTCACGAAGTTCTCATATGATGCACGCGGAATGCTGCGGCGCATGACCAATCTCGGTGAAGACGGCGAGGCTGTGACCGCAGACGACGCAGGCATCGTCGCTACGAAAATCGGCTATGATGAAAATCATCGGTTTACGCAATGGCTTAATCTCGCAGCAGACGATATCCCACAACGCGGCATGAGCGGCATCGCCGAGATTCGCTATGAACCATCGCCGTTCTCTGGCGAGCAAGTTGCAACTTTTGTTGACGCAGATGGCTCGCCACAAACGACACGCTGGGGGGCGCACAAGGTCGACTATGAATTCGACGAATATGGTAACGAGACTGTGAGACGCTTTTACGGCGTCGATGATGCGCCTACCAATTCCGATAACGGCGTCGGCCGCATCGTTTCAACTTGGAACGAAGGCGGCGCTCATCGCAAATCTCGCGCTTATTTTGACAAAGATGGCGCACCTGTCGGCATCACCGATTCGCGCATTCACTCTTTCAAAACAGAGTTCGACGACGCAGGACGACCGGTCCGGACCAAATCCATCAACCTTTCCGGCAACGCCGTCGTCGACCCCAATACCGGTTACGCAGTAGACGAGACTGTATTCGATGATAATGGGAGGATCATCGAACGACGTTTCGTCGACCACGACGGCGCCCTTGCAGATCACGCCACTTGGGGCGTCGCCCGCTTCCGTTATTCATACAACGCCAATGATGAATTGACGTCTGTGAGAGCATTTACAAAAGCGGGTGTAGAAGCCAAACCAACCTGGAATCCAGCGCACTGAAGTTATTTTGCGTCTAAAACGCCAGCGCCATCGCCTGTTTCACATGGGGCAATGCGCGGACTTTTCCGACAACGTCATCGCTGACCTGTTCGTCGACAGCGACGAGCGCGATTGCTTCTTCTCCCGGCGCGGAGCGGCCAAGATTGAAGGTCGCGATGTTCAGCCCCGCCTCGCCCAGCGTCGCGCCGAGAGCGCCGATAAAGCCCGGTTTGTCGTCATTGGTCGTGTAAAGCATATGCGGTGCAAAACCCGCCTCCATGCCGACGCCTTTGATATCGATAATGCGCGGCTCGCCGGCGAACACCGTTCCCGATACAGTCCTGTCCTGATTTTCCGTCACCAGCCGCATTCGAATGACACTGTCATAAGCGTCAGCGTCATTGTTGTAGGTTTCGGTGATGGAAATGCCGCGATCCTTCGCGATCACCGGCGCGTTGACGATATTGACTTCCGACAGCATCGGCTTGAGGACGCCGGCGACCGCCGATGACGTCAGCGGCTTTGTATTGAGGGCGGCGACATCGCCTTCATAGCTGATTTCGATTTTCTCAACCGCGCTCTGCGACAACTGGCCGGCAAAGGCGCCCAGCCGCTCGGCAAGGGCGATATACGGCTTTAATCGCGGCGCTTCCTCGGCTGTAACCGACGGCATGTTGAGCGCATTCGTCACCGCACCGCGGGTTAAATAGTCGGCCATCTGTTCGGCAATCTGAATGGCGACATTTTCCTGCGCCTCGCGCGTCGACGCGCCAAGGTGAGGCGTTGCAACGACTTTCGGGTGCCCGAACAAGGGGTGTTCCGTCGCCGGCTCGGTCTCGTAAACGTCCAGCGCGGCGCCGGCGAGACGACCTTCTTCGAGCGCGTCTTTGAGCGCGCCTTCATCGACGAGCCCGCCGCGGGCGCAGTTTACGACGAAAGAGCCGGACCTTAGTTTCGCGAGGTTATCCCGGCTCAGAATATTGCGGGTCTGATCCGTCAGCGGCGTGTGCAGGGTGACGATATCAGCGCGCGCCAGCAGCGCGTCGAGATCGACCTTTTCTACGCCAAGCTCGACCGCGCGTTCATCGGTGAGGAACGGATCGAATGCGATGACGCGCATTTTAAGGCCCACCGCGCGGTCGGCAACGATAGAGCCGATATTGCCGCAGCCGATCACGCCAAGGGTCTTGCCGAAAACTTCCGCGCCCATGAAGGCCGACTTTTCCCACTTGCCGAGATGGGTCGACTGGTTCGCCTGCGGAATACTGCGGACCAGCGAAAACATCATCGCAATGGCGTGCTCCGCCGTCGTGATCGCATTGCCGTAAGGCGTATTCATGACGACAACGCCGGCGGCGGTCGCTGCGGGAATGTCGATATTGTCAACGCCGATGCCGGCGCGACCGATAACTTTCAGCTTCGACGCGGCTTCAATGATCTTCGATGTCGCCTTGGTCGCCGAACGCACGGCAAGGCCGTCATATTCGCCAATAACGGAAAGGAGTTTCTCCTTGTCCTTGCCGAGCGCGGGCTCGTAATCCACATCGACGCCGCGCTCTTTAAAGATGCCAACGGCGGTGTCGCTCAATTTGTCAGAGATAAGAACTTTGGGCATTTTCATGTTCCGTATTCAGATAATGGTTTCGAATGTTGAATAAGCGGGGGGCAGGCGCCTTGCGCGCCTAACCCGTGACGGTTTCAAACGCCCAGTCGAGCCATGGCCCGAGCGCTTCGATGTCCGCTGTGTCGACCGTGGTGCCGCACCAGATGCGAAGCCCCGGCGGCGCATCGCGATAGCCGGCGATATCAAAAGCCGCGCCTTCGGTTTCCAGCAACTTGGCCATCTTCTTGACGAAACCGCGCTGGTCCTCTTCGCTAAGCGCGGCAAAGGCCCGATCAACGATGTTCAGACATACAGATGTGTTGGAACGCGTCGCAGGATCGGCCGCGAGGTGGTCGATCCAGGCCGTGCGCGCAACCCAGCGTCCGAGCGCAGCGGCGTTATCGTTGGCGCGCCCGTGCAACGCTTCAAGACCGCCAAGCTCCTCCGCCCACTGAAGGGCGTCGATATAGTCCTCAACGCAAAGCATGGACGGCGTGTTGATGGTCGCGCCTTCGAAAATGCCTTCGATCAGCTTGCCGCCCTTGGTCAGGCGGAAAATTTTGGGCAGCGGCCGCGGCGGCGTATAAGTCTCAAGTCGTTCGACCGCGCGCGGGGAAAGAATAAGCACCCCGTGACCGCCCTCACCGCCCAGCACTTTCTGCCAGGAATAGGTGACGACATCGAGCTTTGCCCAGTCGAGCGGCTGTGCGAATACCGCCGACGTCGCATCGCAAATGACGATGCCTTCGCGGGTTTCGCTGATCCAGTCAGCGTCGGCAACGCGAACGCCAGAGGTTGTTCCGTTCCAGGTGAAGACAACGTCGTGGGTTGCATCGACAGCGCCAAGATCGGCGATCTCGCCATAGGGCGCCGTCAGGACGCGCGCATCGAGATCGAGTTGCTTGACCGCGTCGCTGACCCAGCCCTGGCCGAAACTTTCCCAGGCGAGCATATCGACCGGGCGGGCGCCAAGCATGGACCACATGGCCATTTCGACAGCTCCAGTGTCCGACGCCGGAACAATCCCGAGCCGATAATCATCAGGAAGGCCCAGCAGCGAACGCGTGCGGTCGATCGCCTCTTTTAGGCGCGCCTTGCCAACGCCGGACCGGTGCGACCGGCCGAGCGTATCGGTTTTGAAGTTTTGCGAAGACCAGCCGGGGCGCTTGGCGCAGGGGCCGGATGAAAAATGTGGCCGCGCAGGGTGCGCGGGTCGTTCTGAGGTCATGTTTTTACTCCCATCCTCACAGATGAGTCGCGCCTCGTTGGGGAGGCGTGGCCCGCCGCCTTCTTCGCGCATGCCGGGTTAAGGGTCAATGAATAAAAAATCTCGCTGCGATAAGTTTTTGTGACTTGCGCCCGAAAGCGCGCCCGGATAGCGGCTGTCCCATGACGGCACGCATAGGAACAGAGAACGCGCCGAGGCTTTACGATTGGGCGCTTTTTGTAATCATCACCGTAATTGGCGGCTCCGCCTTTGCCATGATCCGCAGCGCTGTTGAAACCGTGCCGCCCATCGCCATCACCGTCGCGCGACTGTGGATTGGCGCGGCCTTTCTTTACGTGGTGATGAAACGCGCCGGGCGACGGTTGCCGCCGTTGATTGACAAGGATGCGCCGGCGAAAATCAGCGCCGAATGGCTCTGGATGATCGCAATCAGCATTGTCGGTTACATCATTCCGTTTGCGATGTTCCCCCTGGCGCAGCAGCATATCGATAGCGGTCTTGCCGGGATTTACATGGCGTTCATGCCGATCTGGACGGTGGCG
>CAMYNO010000346.1 GCA_947259815.1 uncultured Parvularculaceae bacterium | reverse complement strand
GGAATGATAGTCGACGCCAGCGGCAATCATTTCTGCGACACCGTAGATATTGCGCAGATCGACCATGACCGGGGTCTTCATCAGCGATTTGATCCGCTTCACGTCAAGCGCGCGGAACTCATCCCACTCCGTGATAATGACGACAGCGTCCGCACCCTCAAGCGTCTGATACGGGCCGTCCTTGTAATCAACACCCGTTAAAAGCCGCGAGGCTTCTTCCATGCCGGCGGGATCGAAAGCCTGAATGACCGCGCCTTTTTCCTGCAACGCCGGCACAATATCAAGCGACGGCGAATCCCGCATATCGTCCGTGTTCGGCTTAAAGGTGAGGCCAAGCACCGCAATCGTTTTGCCGTCGATGGACCCGCCGCAAGCGTCAATAACCCGTTCGGCCATGCGCCTTTTTCGTCTGTCATTTATCTCAACGACAGCTTCGACGATCTTCGTCGGCGCGTCATAGGTCTGCGCGGTCTTGACCAGCGCCAGCGTATCCTTGGGAAAACAGGAGCCGCCATAGCCGGGACCAGCATGCAAAAACTTCTTGCCGATGCGCCCATCAAGGCCAATGCCGTTGGCGACCTCCTGCACATTGGCGCCAACCTTTTCGCAAATATCGGCCATCTCATTGATGAAAGTAATCTTGGTGGCGAGAAACGCATTCGCCGCATATTTAATCAGTTCCGACGTGGCGCGATTGGTGAAGACCATCGGCGTTTCGTTCAGATAGAGCGGACGATAAAGCTCGCGCATCACCGCGCGTGCATTGTCGTCCTCGGCGCCAACGACAACACGGTCGGGACGTTTAAAATCGCTGATCGCAGCGCCTTCGCGCAGGAATTCAGGATTTGAGACAACAGAGAATTCCGCTTCGGCGCGGGTGCGCCTGATGATGGCCTCAACCTCCGCGCCGGTGCCGACCGGCACCGTCGATTTCGTGACAATGACCGTATAGCCGTCGATGACCGTCGCGATTTCCTCGGCCGCCTGATAGACATAGGAAAGATCGGCAAAGCCGTCGCCGCGGCGCGACGGCGTTCCCACGGCGATGAACACCGCACCCGCCCCGGGGGTCGACGCGGCAAGGTCGGTGCTGAAGGAAAGCCGTCCGGCCTTCACATTCTCGGCGACAAGACTATCAAGGCCGGGCTCATAAATCGGCATGACGCCGTCTTCGAGCTTCCTGATTTTGTCCGCATCCTTGTCGACACAGACCACATCGTGACCGAAATCCGCAAAGCAGGCGCCGGACACAAGCCCGACATAGCCGGCGCCGATCATCGTAACGCGCATGATACATGGCCTTTCGTTGATTCCGCGCAACTCTGTTTTGACGGTCGCGCTTGCCGCCTGTTTAGACGGCATTTTCTCGAAAAACCACCATTTCCCCCGCAGGCGTAAAATTGCGCCAGGTAGAGAAAATTAAGGGGTATTTGGCGTCAACGACACGGTATCGGCGTGACAATTGCGTATAATAAGCCGTAAGCAAATCCGCTGACGCCGGTTTGACGGGGTGTGTCTCATGTCGAAACAGTTTGACGTTTTTCATGTGAGTTGGCGCGACGCCAAGCGCCGCCCGGTGGGGCTTGTCGCCAATGAGCGAGACTACGCCCGCGCCGCAGCAGCGGCGATGCAGGAACGCCTCAACGCCCTCGCTGACGAAGGCTGGATCGTTCAGGAAATCATCCCCGCCAATGGCCTGATCCCGAAACAAACCGCGGCATTCACAATCGTCGCCTTTCGCTGACGGCTTGGCTCTTGCCAACACCGCCCGCGCGCCCTTAATCAGCGCGCTATGACCAAAGACCGTGAAATTTGCGACGCCCTGACGGCGCTGGCGATAAAGGCCGGCGCTGAGATCATGTCAATTTATCAAAGCGAGTTTGTGGTGGAGGAAAAAAGCGATTCCTCGCCCGTTACCGCCGCCGACAAGCGCGCCGAAAAAATCATTCTGGCCGGGTTGCTTGAGGTTGCGCCGGCAATCCCCGTGCTTGCCGAAGAAGCCGCCAGCGAAGGGCTCATCCCCGAGCTGGGCGATGAATTCTTCCTTGTCGATCCTCTCGACGGCACCCGTGAGTTCATCAACCGCACCGGCGAATTCACCGTCAATATCGCGCTTGTGCGCAGCGGCGCCCCCGCCCTCGGCGTTGTTTACACGCCGGCGTCCGGGAAGCTTTACGCCGGAGTTGTCGGGGACGGCGCATGGCGGATGACCATCGCCGCCGACGGCGCGCAAACCGATCGTCAGGCAATCACTGCGAGGCCAGTTCCAGGGGCCGGACTGATCGCCGTCGCCAGCCGCTCCCATCGGTCCGCGGAGACCGACGACTATCTTGAAACCCTCGACATCGCCGACTTCGCCGCCGCCGGATCATCGCTAAAGTTCTGCCTCATCGCTGAGGGCGCGGCGGACATTTATCCGCGTTTCGGACGAACGATGGAATGGGACACCGGCGCCGGACAGGCGGTTCTGGAAGCGGCGGGCGGCGCGGTTTGCGTTCACCCGAGCGGAGAGCCCCTCGCCTATAACAAACGCGAGCGCGGCTTTGACAATCCGTTTTTTATAGCGCGCGGCGCCGCGGGTTAGTTGCGAAGCAGGCCAACCGACGTAACGTTGCGGCGCACCCAGATCTCCCAGAACGGGGTTTCTTCTTCGAGTTTGAATTCCGTATAGAGGAGCGCTTCGGCGCGGCCCTTTGCGGCAAGAGCCGCCGGACCGAGATCGAGGCGAGGAACAAAGACGACACTCGCCGTCGCCGCCGCGTCATTTGAGTCGGCGTGGCAATCACGATTTCCCGCGATAACGCAGGCCGCGTCAGCGCCGGTGAGAATTGCGACCTCGTGGCCGCGCGCCGTAATCGTTTTGGCGCGGCTTGCCGCTTCGAGTAACACCGCCGACTGGTCGACCGGGGCAAGCGCCAGTAATTCGCGCGCTTCCGGCGTGGAGAACCGCCCCTCTTCTATCCAGCGGGCAATGGTCGGACCACCGGGCTGCACCAGGGCAAACTCACTGCGGATATCCTGCGGCGCATTTTGCGCAGTCTGGTATTGCAAGGAGAATTGTTGTGCGGCGTGCGCGGCCAATGATCCGGTCCAGAACATCGGAAGGACAGCAACGCCAAGGGCGGCGGCGACGCTTGCGCGGTCATGACTGCGGAAGAGGCCGTCATAGAATGGCGAGGATACGGAAAACGCAGCCATCGTTGCTGCGAAGACAAAGACGGGCAGTGTGTTGGCGCCGGCAAGACGCGCGGCAACGAAAGCGGCAAGGCCAAATCCAAGCGCGCTCATGGTCGCGCGTAAATTTTCGCGACCGCCAAAGATTGCTGTCATGGCGATAACAAGAAGCGCGCTCATCGCGACGCCGCTCAGTCGAAACGCAGCATCCCCATCGGAAAAATCAAAACCCATCGTTAGGGCGCCCGACGCGGCGGCGGCCCGCGCCATGTTCACGCCCGGCGCTAAAAATTCAGCAACGCCCGCGCAGATCGCCAGACAAAGAAGCGTCGATGCGTAGCGGTTAAGACCGTGCGGCCCCGACAGAAACGGGCACAGGGAAAGAGCGACGATGCCCGCCAGCGAAAAGACCGGATTGAGCATCCACAAACCAAACAACGAAACGCCGGCGAGAACGCCCTCAAAGCGCGCGCGCCCGCGATTGTTATCGGCGCAGGGCGACAGGAAACAAAATCCGCAGACAAGAAACAGCGCCAACGCAAACTCAGCAGGTCCGCCAAATGGCGATGCGACTGTCCCGGCAAGCGCGGCGGTCAGCACGGCGCCGGCGAAGAGCGGCAAACGTGAAACCGAGAAATACGCCATCGGCACAACGACGAGAAACGCACTTAACGCCTTTGCGACCAGATGCACGCGGCCCGGCGAATCCTCAAGCAAATCGCCTAGCATCAAAGTAATCAGGTAGAAAGGAGCGCTCACCGTCTCCAGGCCGATTTCGCCGGCGCTTGCCGCGCGCGCATCGGCGATGGGCGCGATCATTTCAACGGTCGGCGACAGGCTGAGCAATGCCGGCGCAACGAATGCCGCGATGATGAAAGGAGCTGAGGCCGCAATTGCGGTGAAATAGGAAATCGTCGGGCGCTGCCATGCAAACAGGGACATGGCGATTCGCCGGGCCATCGGCGCCGGACGCCGCCAGGCGTAATCTGAGGAGTATTCGCCGCCATTTCTGGACATAATCGCGCTTTCCCTTACTTCGATAACGCCGGCGTCTCATTTCGAAACACCAAAGCGGCGTTGCTAAGGGTGCAAGTGCAAACGCTTTGCCGCGGGTATGGCTGCGCGGCGCCTCAAAGAATCGCCTGATTGAGCTTGTGCAGGGCGGCGCCCGCGTGGTTAACAGTTTGCGCCGCGCCTTTCTGCGTTAGAGTAAAGGAAATCCATGCGCCGCCTGCTGCATATGCCCCTCGATCCTGCCTCGCGAATGATCCGCATCGCGCTTGCGGAAAAAGGGTTGCCGGCGGAATTTGAGGAAACCCGCCCCTGGGAGGCGGGGGAGCGCATCGTATCATCCAACCCGGCGGGAACCATTCCGATATTGCTGGATGAAACGGCCGAGGGCGAAGAAATAACGCTCGCCCCCGCCCATGTCACAATCGAATATCTTGAGGAGCGTTACCCCTCCCCCAGTCTTTTGCCCACCGGCGCTGCGCGCCGCGCGGAGACACGGCGACTGGTGGTATGGTTTACCGAAAAGTTTGAGCACGATGTGGTTAACCTGATCGTCCGGGAACGAATTGATAAGCGCTTGATGCGGCGCGGGCAGCCTGATTACGATCTCTTGCGCACCGGACTTGAAGCCCTTGACTGGCACATGGATTATTTCGGCTGGCTGCTCGATCATCGCAACTGGTTTGCCGGCGATCCATTCACCGCCGCTGCCATTGCCGCAGCAGGTTTTATCTCAGCCGTGGATTATGTGGACGCAATGCCATGGGATCGCTTCCCCGCCGTCAAGGAATGGTATGCGCGGATCAAGTCTCGCCCGGCGATGCGCCCGATATTGCGCGACCGGGTCGAGGGTATGCCGCCGCCTCGCCATTACGCCGATCCGGACTTTTGATGGACGCCGATGCGACCGGCATTCGCGCGGCCATTCGCGATCATGCGCGGATGTTGGGATTTGACGGCGTACATTTCACCAATGCGTCGCTACCGACTGAGACGGGCGAACGCCTGAACGACTTCATTAAACAGAAACGCCATGGCGACATGGACTGGCTTGAGGCGCGCAAGGACCAGCGCGCGGCGCCGACGGCTTTGTGGCCGGAGGCGAAAACCGCCATCGTCCTGACGATGAATTACGGGCCGGAGGCGGACCCGATGGAGGCGCTGAATAACCGCAGCGCCGGTGTAATCTCCGTATACGCGCAAAACCGCGACTATCACGATGTCGTCAAAAAGCGCCTGAAACAACTTGGCCGATGGATGGCCCAGACTCATGGCGGCGAGCTGAAAGTCTTCGTCGATACCGCCCCCGTCATGGAAAAACCGCTGGCCGCGCAAGCGGGCGCCGGCTGGCAGGGCAAGCACACGAACCTTGTCTCACGCGAGTTCGGATCGTGGCTGTTTATCGGCGTCATTCTGACGACAATCGACTTACCGCCGGATGCGACCGAAGACGATCATTGCGGAACCTGCCGCAATTGTCTCGATATCTGTCCGACAAACGCATTCCCCGCCCCGTATCAACTCGATGCGCGGCGCTGTATTTCCTACCTGACGATTGAACATAAGGGCGCGATAGCGCGCGAATTACGCAAGGGCATTGGCAATCGCATTTATGGATGCGACGATTGCCTGTCGGTGTGCCCGTGGAATAAATTCGCGCAAAACGCCCGCGAAACGGCGCTCACCGCCCGCGACGATCTTAAGTCTCCGGCGCTTGGCGAACTCGCCGGTCTTGATGACGCCGGTTTTCGAAAAAAGTTTTCCGGCTCGCCAATCAAACGCATCGGGCGCGACCGGTTTATCCGCAATGTCGCCATCGCCATCGGCAATAGCGGCGACGCGAAGCTGCTGCGTTCGTTAAAGTCCCTGCTGAAAGACGACAATGCGCTGGTGCGCGGTGCGGCGGTCTGGGCCACAGCACGACTGACGGACAGCGAGACGTTCTCAGCGCTGCGCGACGATTACCTGCCAGCCGAACGTGATCCGACGGTCATGGACGAGTGGAACGATCCGCCGCGCGCATAATCAGCCTTCGTCTTCGGCGGTTTCTGGAACTTCGAAAATCTGTCCCGGATAAATCAGATCGGGATCGCGGATCTGGTCCGCATTCGCCTCATATATGATCGTATACTGAGCGCCACGCCCATAGGCCCGCCGGGCGATGCGCCACAGGCTATTGCCGGGCTGCACGATCACTCGTCCGTCGCGAAGCTCAATATCATCCAGCGATGCACGTTCAAACGGTAGCTCGATAGCGTAGGCCGGTCGGCCATTTTCATCCAGTTGAACAATCAAAAGATCGTACACGCCGGGATTAATCGTTGCATCAGGGGAAAACGACCAGCGCCCTTGTTCATTAGCCTGCGCCTGTCCGATCAGTTGCCGGTCGATAAAAATCTGCACCACCGCGCCCGGCGATGCGCGGCCGGAAAAAATAACCGCACCCGACGCATCATAATCGATCACCTCAAGCGCTAATGGCCCGAGTCCTTCCCCGACATCGCTCGGATCCTGCAACACTTCGGTGGCGCCGCCCGGCGTCGTACGCAGGACGCGCGGCGCATCGCCTTCACGGGTCGGCACCAGAATGATGACAGTCTGTTCGGACCGCACCGTCAGCCCGTCAGTTGTCGTCATGGACAGGCTGAGTTCGACCGGACCGGCGGCAAGGGGCGTATCGGTTGAAATCACCCATGAGCCGTCAGCGCCCGCCTCCGTCTCCGCCAGCTCCTCGCCATTGGCATAGATCGTCACGCTGGCGTTCGGCGCGGCGCGCCCGGCAATGACAGCATAGCCTGTGCGGTCGACGCGAACGATATCGAAACTCGGCAACGCCGCCTCGGCCTCGACATCGTCGATCGGGTCGATCTCGTCAGGCTGCGTCGTGGTTGCGGCCTCTTCGGGCGGGGTTTCAATGAGACCGAATCGCTCCGCCCCCTTCCATGCAAGGAACCCCAAAACGATCAGTAACAAGATGATAACCAATACGCGCACGCCGTACCCCTTCCTTGCCGCCAGCCCCGTTGCCCTCAGCCTCGTTGCCGGAAATAGACTTTACCCTGCGGGAAATCATCGTACAATGATCTGAGGAACCCTTCAAACGTTGTAAATTCATGAAATCGCTTTGTGTTTACTGCGGGTCGCGAACCGGCGCCGACCCCGACTTCGAAAAAGCCGCCCAGTGGATTGGGGAGGAAGCCGCTCGCCGCGACTGCCGTATTGTCTATGGCGGCGGCAAGCTTGGCCTCATGGGCGCGACCGCGGGCGCTGCTCGCGATGCGGGCGGCAAGGTATTTGGCGTCATTCCCGATTTTCTGGTCGAACTTGAGGGCGTCCTGGAAGGCGTCGATCACAAAATCGTCAAGACCATGCATGAGCGTAAAATGCTGATGTTCGAGGAATCCGACGCCATTTTAACGCTTCCGGGCGGCATCGGCACGCTGGAAGAATTGATCGAAGTGTCGTCCTGGGCGCGTCTCTCCCTGCACCGCAAACCGATCATTGTGCTGAATATGAAAGAGTTCTGGACGCCTCTGAAGAACCTGGTTGACCATATCATCGACCAGGGGTTCGCCGACAAAGCGCTGCGCACCGATCTCATTTTCGTGGAAAAACCGGAAGACGTGTTTCCCACCGCCGAAAACCACATGCTGCGGGCGCGCGCCTGAATTCCACCGCCTTTGCCGCAAGTTACGCACGCTCCGTCGCAATGGCGCTTTCCCCCCCCTCGCGCAGCTGTCAGGGTTAACCTTGGAAGCCGCCCAGATGCAGGCGAAAAGACCTGCGGCGGACGTTTCGCTGTTTGCCCCGCAAACATGAAGCGCAAAGAAAAGGAAACCGGAGCCATGCTGACTTTAAGAACCCTCAATCTCAACAATCCGCGCGCGGCCTTTCGCAACTTCTTGCTCGCCGCTGCAGCGTTGATCGCGCTGTCCATCGCCGCGCTTGCCCCGACAAATGCTAACGCCGGCAAGTTTCACCTTGGCGACGCCGATGAGTTACTGGACGAACTGATCGAGATGGACGACGACGATATCGACGAATTACGAGACGACCTCGTCGATGCGCGCACGGATATAAGGGACGCAATTTACGACATCGAAGATGCCAGGGAAGACGTCAAAGACGCGCCGGCCGGACAGGCCATCGCCAATGTCGCCTTCAAAATCGCCAAAACGGCGGTCGAACGCGCCACCGGCAAAGCGTTGAGCGAGACGCGCGAAACCCTCGCCGAAGCGGAAGAGCTTCTGGATGCGCGCCGCGACGAGCTGGGCGAAGACGAGTTTGAAGAAACCCTTGGCGCTATTACGATGATCCGCGAAGAGCTGGTCGAAATCGAGTATGCCCTCGACGACCTGACAGGCGCATTGCAAGAGACGTAAGCCCTCAGCATCCTGACATATCGGTGGCTCATCAGGATACTCCAGATGCGTCAGTGCACGTTATCAGATCAAAACCGGTGAACCACTTTTCCTTCGAAACAGTATAGACCTGTTGCGGATCAGATGTCTCACACAGCCCTCATCCTGAGGGAAATTTTTCCTTCGCCCTTCGAGACGAGCCTGCGGCTCTCCTCAGGATGAAGGAAAAATTTTGTCTCGAAGGATGGGCGGCGCGCATCACCTCGTCAGCAATCCGCTCTGGATACACCGGGCGAAAGAGCAGCACCCGCTTTACCCATACCCGATATTTTATTTCGGGTCCGGCCCGACGCGCACAACAGCCTTGCCGGTATTGGCGCCGCTGAACAGCCCCAGAAACGCTTCCGGCGCTTTTTCGAGGCTGTCATACTCAGTCTGCTGAAATTTCAGTTTTCCTGTT
>CAMYNO010000345.1 GCA_947259815.1 uncultured Parvularculaceae bacterium | reverse complement strand
CGCGTTGACGCCTAGATCGGCGAGGCTTGTAACGCCAAGATTCGGATCTGAGACGCCGCAGGGCGTAATCCCCGAGAAGTGAGAGAGGTCAGGTTCAACGTTTATGGCGATGCCGTGAAAACTGACCCATCGCCTGATCCGCACGCCAATGGCCGCGATTTTGTCCTCTCGCATAGGGCCGCCAGGCGACGTTCGGTCCACCCAGACGCCGACGCGTCCGGACCGTCGCTCACCCGTTACGCCGAATTCGGCAAGGCTCGCGATTAGCCATGCCTCAAGGCCAACAACGAAGGCGCGCACGTCGCGCCCGCGACGCTGAAGATCGAGCATCAGATAGGCAACGCGCTGCCCCGGCCCATGATAGGTGTACTGACCGCCACGCGCGGATTTGAATACGGGGAAACGCCCCGGCGCCAGCAAGTCTGTCTCAACGGCGCTCGTACCCGCTGTGTAAAGCGGGGGGTGCTCGACCAGCCAGACAAGTTCGCGCGCGTTTCCGGCGCGTATGGCCTCAGTCCGGCTTTCCATGGCGGCGACCGCGGTCTCATAGTCCGTCAGACCCGGAGAAACCGCCCAATCCACGGATTCGATGGATCGCAGGCCCGGCGCAGGGCCGGCCCGATTTAACGTGGCGCTAACCAAAGCCCGGCACTCTTCTTGGGTTGAACATCATGGTCTGGAATTTTCTATGACGGCGGTCGATCGTATTGAAGTGGAGTTAACGGTCCAGATTGGCGAGGCCTCGCTGCCGCTGGGGCGGCTCCTGCGGATGCCCCGCGGCGCTGTTATCCCACTCGGGCGCGATGAGCGCAAACCCCTCGATATCCTTGCAAATGGCCGGAAAGTGGCCTTTGGGCGGGTCGTCCTCGATGGCGAGAATGTCACCGTCGCCGTTGAATCCGGGGCCGGTTGAGCGATTGCATCGCTTTTACGCAAACATGCAATTGACAGGCTTCACAAGGGCTCGCGCCTTTGCTATGCCCCGCGCCTTCCAATCGGCGTGCGGTCGTGGCGGAATTGGTAGACGCGCAGCGTTGAGGTCGCTGTGGGGCAACCCGTGGAAGTTCGAGTCTTCTCGACCGCACCAAATATTCTAACTTGTTGTAATAACTGAAATTATTTACGGTTTCGGGCCGGGCGGCCCTGAACAGGCGCCCTGCCAAATCACGGTAAATCTTAACAAGGCATAAACACTGCAGCTTTGGGCTCCATGAAGCTCAGGCCATTGTTATATGGGATTTTCGCCGCCGAGATTGTCGTGATCGGCGTCGGCGCGGCGACGACTGTGTGGCGGCCGCCTTGTTATTCGGGATCGAGAGCCTATCTCCTGGCGAGCAATGCCGGCGCCGTGATCGATGTCCGCCAGGAACACGAGAACAGCGACGGCTCAGCGGTTGTCGTTTACCGGCCGCGGCAGGAAATTGGCGGGGCCAGCCGTCATTTGCTGTCGCAGTTCGATCTGTCGGTTGAGCTGAACGAACAGCCGGTGGTTATTCGCAATTCGGGTCAGACATGTCGCGCATCGCATTAACAGCATTCATTCTCACTGCTACGGCCTTCAATACGGCCGGCGCAGAGATCATCCGAATCGAAGCCGAAAGGCGCCCCGTTTGCGTCGATATTGCCCCAATTCAAGCGGTTGGCGTCACCGCCGATGAGCTAAATCCCTGGGCGAACCGCTTCGACGATATCCTCCTGCGCCGCGATATCCCGCTGGGCGGGGAGGGGCTGTTCCTGAGGGTCTACCCGGACCTTGCCACGGGCGAGGTCTTCGAACCGCAAGAGGAGGCATGCGCCGATCTCGCTGCACCCCCGGAATAGACTCCCCCTGCGGGCCCGCCTAGAAGGGCGGCGAAGCGGTAATCAAAAGAAAATGAAGCTCAGCCAGTTCTATCTTCCCCTGTTGAAAGAGACCCCGGCGGATGCGCAGATCGCATCGCACCGGTTGATGTTGCGCGCCGGCATGATCCGCCAGGAAGGCGCCGGGATCTATGCGTGGTTGCCTTTAGGGCATCGTGTCCTGAAGAAGATCGAGCAGATCGTCCGTGAGGAAGAAGACCGCGCCGGCGCCGTGGAAATGCTGATGCCGACTATTCAGCAAGCCGACCTGTGGCGCGAAAGCGGACGCTATGACGCCTATGGCAAGGAGATGCTGCGCATTACCGACCGCGGCGATCGCGAAATGCTGTTCGGCCCCACCAACGAAGAAATGATTACGGAAATATTCCGGGCGGGTATTCGTTCGTATAAGGATCTTCCGAAACTGCTCTATCATATTCAGTGGAAGTTTCGCGATGAAATCCGCCCGCGCTTCGGCGTGATGCGCGGGCGTGAATTCCTGATGAAGGACGCTTACTCTTTTGACATTGACGAGGCGGCGGCCCGGCACAGTTACAATCGTTTCTTCACCGCGTATTTGAGAACCTTCGCACGAATGGGATTGACCGCAATTCCGATGCGCGCGGATACAGGGCCGATCGGTGGTGATTTAAGTCACGAGTTTATTGTGCTTGCCGATACCGGGGAGAGTGCGGTTTATTGCGACAAGCGCCTTCTCGATCTGCCGATTCCGGCGGCGGACACAGATTTCAGCCGCGACCTGCAACCGGTAGTCGATCAGTTTACGTCCTTTTATGCGGCGACTGATGAGATGCATGACGAGAAGGCTTTCGAAAAAGACGTGGAGGAGGGCGACCGCGTCGCCGCGCGCGGCATAGAAATCGGTCATATTTTCTATTTCGGCACAAAATATTCAAAGCCGATGAATGCAACGGTCACGGGCCCTGACGGCAAGGATGTCGCCGTGCATATGGGATCTTACGGCGTCGGCGTTTCGCGGCTTGTCGGCGCATTGATCGAAGCCTTTCACGACGACGATGGCTGCAAGTGGCCAATGGCCGTCGCGCCGTTTCATGTCGGCATCG
>CAMYNO010000344.1 GCA_947259815.1 uncultured Parvularculaceae bacterium | reverse complement strand
GTTCTTTTGGATTTCATCGGCATTGATGAACGGCGCCGCTATTCTGGGACGCATGACGATTTCATAAAGCGAGCTTTTGCCGGCCCCATTGGGACCGGCGATCATGAAAAGCGTCGGGGGCGTTTTGTCAGTCACGCATGCGAGCCATTAGGCTGCATTCTCGTCCACGATGATGCGCTCACCCTGTTCATTGCACCCGACCGCCCCCGGTTTCTCGCCCAAACGTTTGAAAGCTGCAGCAACATCTGGATCTGCATCAAGCTCGGTCATGTAATCGTCGAGTTCATCGAACCAAACAACATGCTCTTCGGGGGTCAGGTCGTCAGGAGAGAGTTCCGCCGCCAGCGCAGCGCGTACCCGGGCGTAGTCGAAATAGGAGGAGCGTTCGATTTCCCGTCCTATGCGAACCCAATGGGTAAGCTGCCCTGCAATTGAGCGGTTTTGGACGGCGGCTTCCTCACGGATAACCTCCATTTCATCGTCAGCAATTTTTACGCTTTGGGCCATAACTCGCTCCGCAAAAGGGTAGTGGCAATATGCCACCTGTTAGCGGGATTGTCAATGATATCGTGCAAGAAATCACCAGAAAAATCCAAATAATCATTTTGAATCAATCAGTAGCAAATTGCTACCGATTTTCGCATGAAAGCTAGGGAGCGCACTAAATGCGCTCAATTTGTGCCGTATCACTTCCTCAAGGACCATGGCGAGGCCGTCGCGATAATGACACCGGAAGGAGGCTCCGCTTGCGGCTTTTCATCCTCTTTGTAGCGCTTTGAGCGCCGCACCCGCTTGTCGACGTCTACAAGGTCATTGATGTGAAGGTCGATCAAATCGCCGACTGTCCTGGCAAACCGGGGAAAGGGAAGGCCGACGTCATTGCCGCGGTCGATCCGGCGCCGGGTCTCCAACGCCCAAGCATCATCGTCGGACTTGCGCCTGGGGGTGTTCGAGACATATTGACCTTTGCGTCTAATCTGGACGCGCCAGTTACCGGATATTGTTTTTGAGAAAGTAGCCATTTTGTGTGGCTATGTGTGCAGCGAGGGCGGGAATCGCCGGGACAAACCGTGGAAATGAGTGCGCAGGTTCTCTCTTGGCGCCTTGAATCTGCTGAAAAGAATATGGAACTTCAATCGCATAAATTCTGCGTCGCGCCGATGATGGACGGGACCGATCGCCATTGCCGGTATCTGTACCGGCTGCTGACGAGGCGCGCTCGTCTCTATACGGAGATGATCACGGCGGAGGCGGTCATTCATGGCGAGCGCGATTACCTGCTGGGTTTCGATGAGGTCGAGCACCCGGTGGCGTTGCAGATCGGCGGTTCGTCGCCGGCGAAGCTGGCCGAGGCGGCGCGTATCGGTGCGGATTATGGGTATGATGAAATCAACCTCAATGTCGGCTGCCCGTCCGATCGCGTGCAATCGGGCGCTTTCGGCGCCTGCCTGATGAAAGAACCGGCGCTGGTTGCTGATTGTGTTGCGGCTATGAGCGATGCTGTCGATATTCCGGTTACGGTCAAATGCCGGATAGGCATCGACGATCAGGACCCGGAAGAAGCATTGCCGGCGCTCATTGACGCCAGCGCAGAGGCGGGTTGCACGATCTTTATCGTCCATGCACGCAAGGCATGGCTGGAGGGGCTAAGCCCCAAGGAAAACCGCACTGTGCCGCCGCTGGATTACGACCTTGCCGCACGGCTTAAAAAGAACCGGCCGGATCTGACGATAGTCTTGAATGGCGGCATTGAGACGCTTGGCGATGCGGCGCGGCTTATGCACGATTTCGATGGCGTGATGCTCGGCCGCGCGGCCTATGGCGCCCCGTTTTTGCTGGCGGATGTGGATGCGCAGGTTTTTGGCGAACCGCGCGCCAGGGTTTCCCGCGAGGCTGTGGTCGAGCAGATGTCAGAGTATGTAAAGCGACAGTTTGAAGGCGGCGTGCGCCCCCATTCGGTTACGCGCCACATGCTCGGGCTCTATCACGGCGCCCCCGGCGCACGCCTATGGCGGCGGTTCCTTTCAGAGAATGCCCCGAGTGCGCGCGGAGATATTCTCGATATGGCCCTTGAACAAATGCGTAGCGCGCTGGCGCCGGCCTAGGCGGCGGTGATGCAGGAAATAATATCCGAACACGGATGGTTACTGCTTGGCGTTATGACGGCGGGCTGTGCGACCGGGTTTGCCGCCGGGCTGTTTGGCATTGGCGGCGGCATCATTACGGTGCCCGTCCTATATGCGGTCTTTCAGGCGCTGGGCGTTGGCGATGACCCAAGCCTTAAGACAGCGGTCGGCACCTCCCTTGGCGTTATCATCGTCACATCGGTCAGATCGCTGATGACCCATGCGCAAGCGGGGCATGTGGACCGCGATATTCTGATCGGCTGGGCGCCTTGGATCGCCGCGGGCTCCGCCTTTGGCGGCGCCATTGCCCGCTGGGCGCCGGTGGAATTCTTGACGGTGGTGTTTTTCGCCGGCGCGGTCTTCATCGCCCTGCGCCGGTTAAAGCCGCGCGAACAACGCATTCGCGACGACCTCGATCTACATGCGGTTCATTTGAAAATCCCCTGGGGGCTTGGCGCCGGCGTTTTCTCCAGCCTCTTGGGGCTTGGCGGCGGCGCCGTCGGCGTCATG
>CAMYNO010000343.1 GCA_947259815.1 uncultured Parvularculaceae bacterium | reverse complement strand
GATGACGTTACCGATATGATCATTAATCGGATTATCGATAATGCGTCAGTCGGCATCGCGTCGCTTAATCGCGGTCCCATCAAATCTGCGCGCGCCATGGCCAATGCGCATTTGCGCGATAGCGGCGCGACGTTATTCGGTCTGCCGTCATCACATCGCGTGTGCGCCGAATGGGCGGCGTGGGCGAATGGTACGGCCGTACGCGAGCTTGATTTCCACGACACGTTTCTCGCGGCGGAATATTCCCATCCGGGCGATAACATCCCGCCGATCCTGGCCGTTGCGCAACAGATGGGGTGCGATGGCGCCGCGCTCCTGCGCGGTATTGCAACCGGGTATGAAATTCAGGTCGACCTCGTCAAATCGATTTGCCTTCACGAACACAAGATTGACCACATTGCCCATATCGGGCCGTCGGCGGCGGCAGGCGTCGGGACGCTTCTTAATCTGCCTACGGAAATTATTTACCAATCCGTACAGCAGGGTCTTCACACGACTGTGACGACACGCCAGTCACGCAAGGGCGAGATTTCAACCTGGAAAGCCTTTGCGCCGGCTTACGCGGGTAAGCAGGCCATTGAAGCGGTCGATCGCTGCATGCGCGGCGAGGGCGCGCCGAGTCCGATCTATGAAGGCGAGGATTCGGTTATCTCGTTCATCCTCAACGGACGCACGGCGCGCGACAAAGGGGATAGCCCATATGAGCCGACCTATCATGTGCCACTGCCCGGCAAGGGCGAGGCGAAACGCGGCATTATGGATACCTACACCAAGGAACATTCCGCCGAATATCAGTCACAGGCTTTGATCGATCTTGCATTCCGCATGGGTAAGGAAGTTGAAACCCGCGGCGGGTTTGAAAAGGTGAAGTCGATCATTCTGCATACATCCCATCACACGCATTACGTCATCGGCACAGGCGCCGGCGATCCGCAGAAAATGGACCCGAACGCCAGCCGCGAAACCCTCGATCACTCGATTATGTATATTTTCGCGGTGGCGCTTCAGGACGGCGAATGGCATCACGTTAAATCCTATTCTCCGGAACGGGCGAAACGTGAAGACACTGTCCGCCTCTGGCATAAAATCTCCACCATTGAGGATCCGGAATGGACGCGCCGCTATCATAGCCATGACCCGAACGAAAAAGCGTTCGGCGCGCGCGTGGTTGTCACATTTGAGGATGGTTCGGAACTGATCGACGAGCTTGGCATCGCCAATGCTCACCCGCTGGGTGCACGCCCGTTTGGCCGCGCTGAGTACATCAACAAGTTTAAAACCCTGACGGACGATATTCTCGATGCGGAGGAGTCTTCGCGGTTTCTAGACCTTGTCCAGCAATTGCCCGATTTGACTGCAACACAGCTTACTGACCTCAATCCGGTGGCGCCGAGCGGGTATCTTGAGGAGAACGCTGCGAAAGGTATTTTCTAACGCGGTTCACTGGCCGGAGGCGTCCGGCGCTTCATGGCGCGTGTTTTCGCGCCGTGATACTCTTGTTACCAGCGGACCATTTGCCCGCTGGTTAAAAACCACGGAGGCGGTTTGGATGGATATGCAGCAAACGCTGAACGATTGGCATCGCATGATCGCAGCCCGCGATCTTTCCCGGTTGGAGGATATAATTCATCCAGATGCGGTGTTTCGATCACCGGTAGCGCACACGCCCTATAAAGGGCGCGACGCCCTGGTCCTCGCATTATCGACCGTGATTAACGTGTTTGAGGATTTTACCTATCACCGCCAGTTTTTCACAGAGGATGGTCGAAACGCGACATTGGAGTTCAGCGCTAATGTGAACGGGAAGCAACTAAAGGGCGTCGATCTCATTGAATTCAATGAAGACGGTCTCATTGTCGAATTTGAAGTAATGATTCGGCCCGCCTCCGGCCTCATGGCGCTGGGCGAGGAGATGGGCAAGCGCGTGGGCGCCAAACTGAAGGAATTTGGCTAATGTTGTTCACATCAAAATCCGCCGCCGAAAAACGCAAAGCGTTCAGGGAAGGGCTTGCCTCCGGCAAACTCCTGCAGTTTCCCGGCGCTTTTAATCCGCTCTGTGCACAGATGATCGAGCGTAAAGGCTTTGACGGCGTTTATATTTCAGGCGCGGTCATGGCGGCGGATTTGTGTCTGCCTGATATTGGCCTTGCGACGATGACGGAATTTGTCGACCGTGGACGCCAGATTGCAAACGTCACCGATCTGCCGGCCTTTATTGATATCGATACCGGCTTTGGCGAACCCATGGCGGCGGCGCGCACCATCCGGTCGATGGAAGAGGCGGGGCTCGCTGGCTGTCATATCGAAGACCAGGTTATGCCCAAACGCTGCGGCCATCTCGACGGCAAGGAGATTGTGCCGACGGATATCATGATCCAGCGTGTGAAAGCGGCGTCGGATGCAAAGCGCGACCAGAATTTCGTTCTGATCGCTCGGTCGGATGCGCGCGCCGTTGAGGGCCTCGACAAGGCCATCGACCGCATGAAGGCGTATGTGGACGCCGGCGCCGATATGATTTTTCCCGAAGCGATGAAGTCCGAGAAAGAATTTGAGACCGTTCGCGCCGCGCTCGACGTTCCAATCCTCGCTAACATGACCGAGTTCGGAAAAAGCCGCCTGCTGAATAAAAAGGAACTTGAGGCGCTCGGCTTTAATGTCGTCATTTACCCGGTCACCACTTTGCGGCTCGCGATGGGCGCATGCGACGTTGGGCTCGATAATATTTTGGAAGATGGCGATCAGAACGGCGTGCTCGACATAATGCAACACCGTCGCGATTTGTACGATCTCCTTCGTTATCACGACTACAACAAATTCGATGAGTCGATTTACAATTTTCAGGTGAGCGATACACCGATGGAGTGATCGATGGACCCAGCTTTTGCGCGCTTTGTTGAGCCGCCTTACTACGCCGTGATTTTTACCAATCGCCATAAAGCGGATGGCGATCCGGAATATGCTGCGATGGCGGAGGAAATGGAGGCGCTGGCCAAGACGATGCCGGGTTATCTCGGTTTTGAGGCGGCGCGCGATGATGACGGCTTTGGTTTCGCGATTTCTTACTGGGAATCGGAAGAGGCGATTGCGAACTGGAAGCAGGCGGCCCGACATCAAGAAGCGCAACGGCGCGGCCGAAGTGATTGGTATGAGGATTATATTGTGCGCATAGCCAAGGTTGAGCGCGCTTACCGAATGAAGAAATAACCTATCAAGGAGACGACAGAATGGCGGACGCAGATGTAAAATACGGCCTTGCCGGAATCCTCGCTGACGATACGGCGGTTTCAAAGGTCATGCCGGAAATTAACTCGCTGACCTATCGCGGTTACAAGGTGCAGGATCTCGCGACATCGTGCCGGTTCGAGGAAGTCGCCTATCTGATCTGGAATGGCGAGCTTCCGACAGCAGGTCAGCTCGACGATTTCAATGCGCTGGAAAAGAGCGAACGCGGACTGTCGGACGATCTTCTGGCTGTCATGAAGCTGTTCAATAAAAAAGCGCATCCGATGGATACGCTGCGCACGGCCGTTTCATTTCTCGGTCAGGAAGACAATTCGACCGAAGATTCATCACCCGAAGGGCTGTTGGCGAAATCGGTGCGGATGTATGCAAAGATACCGGAAATTGTCGCGGCAAATTTCCGCCTGCGAAACGGAAAAGATCCGATTGCGACGACGAAGGATCTGGCATTTTCCGAAAACTTTTTTCACATGTGTTTCGGCGAAGTGTCGGCCCCTGAAATCGTCAAGTGCTTCGACATTTCCATGACGCTTTATGCGGAGCACTCCTTTAACGCATCGACATTCACCGCACGGACGATTGCATCATCGACGTCCGATATCTATTCGGCCGTGACCGGCGCTATCGGATCGCTCAAAGGTCCGCTCCACGGCGGCGCCAACGAGGCGGTCATGCACATGCTGGAAGAGGTGGGGACGCCGGAAAACGCCGAAGCCTGGATGCTCGATG
>CAMYNO010000342.1 GCA_947259815.1 uncultured Parvularculaceae bacterium | reverse complement strand
GACCGCCGCCGATTGGATGAGCGCCGCTTCCTTCATCTCCATGGCCGGGATTATCGCATTTTCCGGTTACGACGCCTCGGTGTTTCTCATGGGATGGACTGGAGGATATGTATTGCTGGCCCTGCTTCTTGCGCCATATCTGCGCAAATTTGGCCAGTTCACGGTGCCGGATTTTATTGGCGAGCGTTATTATTCCCGTGTGGCGCGGGTTGTCGCTGTCATATGCCTCATCATTATTTCGTTTACCTATATTGCCGGCCAGATGCGCGGGGTCGGCGTTGTCTTTTCGCGATTTCTGGAGCTGCCGATCGAGTGGGGCGTGGTCGTTGGCATGGGAATTGTTTTTTCCTATGCGGTGCTCGGCGGCATGAAGGGGATTACCTATACGCAGGTGGCGCAATATTGCGTCCTGATCTTCGCTTATCTTGTTCCGGCGATATTCATTTCCATGCTGATCACAGGAAATCCGGTTCCGCAACTTGGCCTTGGCGCGTCGGCGAGCGGTGAGCCGGTCTTGGCGAAGCTTGATCGCACGCTCGTCGATTTAGGATTTACCGCCTTCACCGAAGGAACCAAGAGCAAGGTAGATCTCTTTGCCATCACGCTTGCGCTGATGGTTGGCACGGCTGGCCTGCCGCATGTGATCGTGCGCTTTTTCACGGTGCCGAAAGTTTCCGATGCACGCCGGTCCGCCGGTTATGCACTGGTTTTCATCGCATTGCTCTATACGACGGCGCCGGCGGTCGGCGCCTTTGCGCGGCTCAATTTTATCGAGAATGTGCACGAAAAGCCTTACGCCGAGGCACCAGATTGGGTCAAAACCTGGGAAGGGATCGGCCTGATTGCATGGCAGGACAAAAACGCCGACGGCGTCATCCAATATGGCCCCGGCGCACCGTTCGAGGGCCGTGCGGCGTTCACCGGAGAGGCCGGGCCAAATAGCGAACGGCTATTGTCGAATGCGCCGACCGATGCTGGTAACGAGATTCTTGTTGACCGCGATATCATGGTGCTCGCCAATCCGGAGATTGCTCAACTGCCCGGCTGGGTCGTGGCGCTGGTCGCCGCCGGCGGGGTTGCCGCGGCGCTGTCGACGGCGGCGGGGCTGCTGCTCGTCATATCGACATCGATCAGTCACGATCTTTTAAAGAAAACCTTCCGTCCACAGATTACAGAAAAAACCGAATTACTTGCCGCGCGCGCTAGCGCCGCCGCAGCGATCGTCGTCGCCGGCTATCTCGGGGTTAATCCGCCCGGCTTTGTCGCGCAGGTTGTTGCTCTCGCCTTCGGGCTGGCGGCGGCGTCGCTGTT
The DNA here is from genome assembly GCA_947259815.1 of uncultured Parvularculaceae bacterium. Lineage (GTDB taxonomy): Bacteria > Pseudomonadota > Alphaproteobacteria > Caulobacterales > Parvularculaceae > Hyphococcus. Next base: position 1,253 of record CAMYNO010000342.1, on the reverse strand, counting down.
TCCGGCCATCCTGATGGGCGTCTTCTTCAAGGGGATGAACCGCGAGGGCGCCGTCGCCGGTATGACCGCCGGGCTCCTCGTGACGCTTGGTTACATTATTTGGTTCAAGTCGCCATGGTTTGCCGGCGTGAATGGTGCGGAAAACTGGCTGTTCGGGATATCGCCTGAAGGGTTCGGCGCGGTTGGCATGCTGATCAATTTCGGTGTCGCCGCTGTCGTTGCGCGTTTCACCGCGCCAACGCCGAAAAGCGTGCGTGAAATGGTCGATGAAATCCGCCTGCCGCGCAGTTGAACCGGTCTGGTTTGCTGCGCCTGGGGCTGAAGATTATTTCAGCGCTTCTAGGGCGCGTTTGCGATCATAGTCGGAGTCGATCTGCGCGGCCGCTGTGCGCAGTTTTTCCTTCAACACTAAATCGTCGCCAATCATTTTTGCGGCTGATTCAAGCGCGACACGCCGGTCATAGTCGGCGTCGATTGCGCTGAACGCACCAAGCCACGCATCGGCGACCGCTGGCTTGTCAAGGTTCGGCGCAGCCTTGGCGAGGATGAGGCGCAAATCGTAATCGCTGTCCAGACGGTCCCCCGCCGCGGCGATGAGTTGCGCGGTGTGCGCCGTGTCGAGGTCGGCGGTGAGCAGCAACGCCTCGGCGGCGATACTATAATCATAGGCGCTGTCGATCGTATTGAGGGCGGCGATCGCCGTATCCGCGGCATCGCCCGGCAGCGGGCGGTTGGCGACGACGGCGAGCACGCGGCGTTTTTCGTAGTCGCTATCAATCGTTTCCGCGAGCGACAGCAATGACAGCATTTCCGCATGTGAAACCGACTGGTTCTCCAGGATCGCCCGCATGGCGCGCGCGATATCATAGTCACCACTGAGGACTTCGAGTTTTTCAATCAGCACACTGATCTGTTCCGGCGATAAGGTTTGGTTCTCGCTGAGCGCGGCGACATAACGGCGGATAGCGTAATCGCTTTTCAGATTGTCGATTTCGGCGAGCACGGCGTCAACGCCGCCAGTCTTCGACAGCTTTGCCACGCGCATATCCGCTTCGAATGCGCTGGCGCGCAAAAATCGCAAGGTCACATCGTCGATGCGCGCTTTCGTTTCCGGCCCGGGCTCCTGCTCTTCGCCCTCCCACCAATATACGGTGTGATGTTTGCGCCCGCCTTTTTTGAATTGAACGCGCTCGCTGACGCCGTCTTCTTTCAGTTCGATGGTTAAAAAATCGCCGACGGCGCTGATCCCGTTT
>CAMYNO010000341.1 GCA_947259815.1 uncultured Parvularculaceae bacterium | reverse complement strand
CGTTTTTTTACCGGCTCATAGACGGTTCCATAAATCTCGACTTGTTGTAAAATTGGTCCAGCTAAAGATACGCGCGGAATAAACTCGACAAACGAAAAAAGATCACGGTGTAAGTTAATAGCAACGTGCCAAAAATGCGATGGTTCTTCGCTTTCATTCTCTGTCGCTTTTTTTGTTTCGCCTTGCTCTATGCGAGGTTTACGTCCGAGCTCTGCAAGGTTTTCCCCAATTGCAAAGCTGGCCCATAAGGCGCTTTCTGGAGAGCTTTTTTTGAATTTAACGTATATTTCTTCCATAAAGGTCAAAATATTCGAGAATTTTTCCCATGTAAATTGACTATTGAGGAATAGTATTATTTCTCTACTTCTTCATTGCAACCGCCAGCGCATTTTTACCTTCCGACGCAATATGAGGCGACACGCCGGCGCCTTCGATGCGCCCTGCTGACAGCGAATAATAATCCGCAATCGGAAGGCTCAAATGGAAGCCGCCGGGTACGTCGAAGATGCTTTGCGACAGCATTTGACCCGCGGTGGTTTCGCCGATCAACGTGGCGCGACCGGAACCTTTCAGCGCATCCGCCGCCATCTCCGCCGCGCTCGCCGTTTTTGCGCTGGTGAGGACATATACGGGGCCTTCAAACACCGGCTCGGCCGGCTGGAAAGTGATGCGGGTCAGGGTGTTTTCGGTGACGTCGTTCCAGAAGGAGAGGATCGACCAGCCCGCCCACGGATCGACCGAAAGCGCGTCGTCGCGGGTCGGCGGCGCATCGTTTCCGGCGTTCCATTTTTGCGCGACGAAGACGCCAGCATCATAAGGTTTTTCCAGAACATGCGCGACCAGCGGCAGGACGGCAAAGGCGCCGCCGCCATTGTTGCGAAGGTCGATGATGAGCCGGACTGCGCCTTTTTCCGCAATCTCATCATAGGCGGCGTTAATTTCGCCAATCGTGTTGAGGCCCATCATGGTGGTGACGGTCAGGAACGCCGTATCGCCGTCCCATCTGAGGGTCGCGCCCGGCTCATCAAGGGTGAGCGTATCCAGATGGGCGGCAAGCTCGGCGGCGGAGCCCTGCGCTTTCGACAGGCGCACATGGGAGAACGGACCGCCGCGCCAGAGCGCGTTATAGCCGCTGATGAACTCTTCGTCGCTGGCCGCCGAGGCGCCTAAGGCGCGCGTCGCCGCCTCGATGCGTTTATACGCATCGCTTTCAAGTTCTTGCGGATTGTAGTGATGGGTGCGCATCAGCGCATTGATGGTTTGCGCAGCCTCTTCATAGCCGGCGGCGCTGGCGGTCGCGGCGAAAACCGTCGGCGAAACAACCGCAATTATCATGGCGATCCACTTATTCATTATGTCGGCCCCTTTTCTTTTTTCCTTCCGTAGCTAGGAGCGATGGCGCAGCGCGACAACAAGTTGTCGACGAGCGGCCCGTCAGATGCGATTTACCGTGTATGGGCGCTTGTGTGGGGAACATGCCGGGCGAAAATATGCAGACCTGTGCATGGGACATCCGCTGGCGCTTCGCCTGTAAGCAGGGCATTGTCTCACCCATGCGGTTTTTTTATCTGATCGTTGGAATATTGCTGACGCCTGTCGGTATCGCCGGGGTCATTCTGCCGGGGCTTCCGGGCACCGTGTTGCTGATCATTGCGGCGGCGTGTTTTGCGCGCTCCTCGCCCCGGCTCGAACGCTGGCTGATCAACCATCCGCGTTTCGGGCCGGCGATTGTCGACTGGCGTGAACGCGGCGCAATCCCCCTGCCGTCAAAAGTCATCGCCCTTATTGCGATGACGGGGTCGGGGCTGCTCGTCTATCTTTCGCAGGCGCCCGATCTGGTAAAATGGGTATCGCTCGCCGCACTTGCCGGCGCGGCCATTTTTGTTTCAACGCGGCCGCATTAGCTGATGCGCCGCGATGGATCGCGGCGCATCTGAAAAGTCAGTTTGTTGCGCTGGCGCAGATTGCGCGCCCGGTCGGGCAGGGTGATGGATCGTAATTGGCGACCGCTGCCTCGAAATTGGCCCAGCTTTCGGCGATACGGCCATGCCCTGAAAGAACCGTTTCTACATCGAGACCCAGCCGCGCGATCGCATCCTTTAAGGTGACAGCGCCAATTCCTGCGGGCGAGGGCGCGTCCTCATAGACGCCGTTATAGTGATCCACCTGGAAAACGGCTTTCGACGACGGAATGTAGACAAGGCCATAGCTTTCCGCATGGCTGGTCCAGATGTCGTAGACCTCAACCGGTCCGATGGTGCGTTTTTCGTCCAGAATCTGAAGACGGTCGTCAGTTATTTCGCCGCCCGCGGCGGTCCTGAGGTTGTCGACAGCGTTTTGTGGAACAACAAAAGTAACGCCGAGTTCAAGGGCGTCGCCCATGCCGCCCAGATGATCCGTATGGTGATGGGTTACAATCTGGTATTGCAGCGGTTTTTCATTTCCGATGGTCTCGCGATAGGCTTCAAGCCGGTTGCTTAAGCCCGCATAGCCGCCGGCGGCGATGAGATAGTCGCCGGCATCGACGAACACAGTGTATGCGTTGCCTGTCCCCACATGATGGACGCCTTCGGCGATTTCCTCGACAGTCATCTCAGAAGTATCAACGCGCGCGGGCTCCTCGCTGATGCCGCGGTCGATGGAAAAGCTGTTACTGCGCACGCGATTGACAGTGACGTCACGGGATAAGGTGAGAATATTCACGTCGGGGCCGACAAAGAATTCAAAATCGCGCGCATATGTAACGCCGCCGGATTTGGCGTGATCGCGAAACTGATAGGAAAGTGCGCCAAATCCAGTGGCGCGCGTCATCTGCGATATCAGGCCGGTGTCCGCGTTTATGTGCAGTGTAACGGGCGGCGATGACGGCATTTCGAACGTAATCATTTCGTGCGGTTGTCCGAGATAGGTGGACGCGCCCGCATATTCAGCGCTCTCCGCATTGTTGGATAGCTCAAAAGCGAGAAGCGTATCGGTGACGCGAATGACTGCGCCGTAGGCGGCGTAATAGTCCGCGAACGCCGCAGGCTGATAAGTGTTGCTCAGATAGTTGATCGTATCGACGCCGTCGTCATCCGTGACCGTTCTGACATGGAAGGCGCCGTTCCAGTTCGAGGCCCATGCCTCGACGCTGCCGCGTTTGTTGACAAGATCGAGTTGCGCGTCCTGCGCGAGCGCGGTGAATTCAACAAAGCCGGGTGTATATCCCTGGCCTGGAAATGCGTTTTTGTAGCTGTCCTGGATGCGGATTGATTTCAGGCTCGTCAGTTTGTCGCCGCCATAGGCGTCAACGACCTTTGCAATCAATGCGTCCTCTTGTTCGCCGGCGATTGCGGGCGAGAAAGTTATAGCGGATGCGCCGATAAGCGCCGCCGCCCAAGCGTTTCGGTGGATCATCTTTTTCCCTTTCAGCACGCACCCGGAATGGGAGCGCGGCGCCCAATAAGTCAGCACTACATGGGCGGCGGGCATGTGCAATCGGGTAGCGCTCGCTTCGGCGCAGTGAACGAACGCCTCGTCGCGGGCGACGAATGTCGCAGGCCCGGAATGGGATTAGTCGGCGCTTTAATCCGCGCGCTTTACATATTCTAGCGTCTCGGTGTTGACGATAATTTTCTCGCCGGTCGTCATATAGGGCGGGATCATGACGCGCAGTCCGTTATCGACAATTGCGGGCTTGTAAGAAGACGAGGCCGTCTGTCCCTTTACGGTCGGCTCCGTCTCCACGACCTCAAGGGTAACTTGCTCGGGCATCTGAACGCCGATGGCGCGACCTTCATGGATTTCAACCACTACGGCCATCCCGTCCTGAAGAAATGCAACGCGCTCGCCGATCAGATCTTTCGGAATTGAAATCTGCTCGTAGGATTCGGTATCCATAAAGACGAGCATGTCGCCTTCCGCATAAAGGTAGGTATGGTCTTTTTGTTCGAGGCGAACCCGCTCCACCGTCTCGGAGGATCGAAACCGTTCGTTAAGTTTTGAGCCGGTTTCCAGATTCTTTAGCTCGACTTGTGCGTAGGCCGGCCCCTTGCCGGGTTTGACTGCATTCGTCTTCACCGCGACCCATAGTCCACCCTGATGCTGGATAACATTTCCGGGGCGAATTTCGTTGCCATTTATCTTCATGTCGCGGGTTCCCTGTCTTTTTGCATCGCGCAGCGTCCGCCTCTAGCAACCGCACCATGCCGTGACAAGCCGGCTCCTGATAAGGCGTTGTGTTTGGCGATAAATTTTCCGCCAGATCGCAATGGAGTCACTTTTATAAGTGAATCGAGCGTCAACAATACCTTAATGCAGCGCGTTTAGTGTCGCTCAGCGAGAGGGGACGCGAAATGCACGAGATCCGGGCATGAATATGGGTTTGTCTCAGCGCGACGAGCCAACCGCAGGCGCGCGCGCGGAGGATGCCGGCGCTATTTCGCTTGGCATCATCCAGTCGACCCCGGTTGCCCGTTATATCCATATCACCGCATGGGGCGTTCTTCTGGCGACGCTGGTCGCGCCGTTGACGGCGCTCACCTGGTATGTCGCAACAGTCGCGGCGGGGCTGTGTCGGTCACTCTTTGAAAGGCGCGTCAAGGACGGCGGGATTGCCATACGGGAGTCCATGTCGGACCAGGTGTATGTTTTCGTCGCAATGCTTTCCTGTGCATTCTGGGCGATTGCGCCGGTAATTGCGTTTCAGTCGGGAAACCAGTTCGGGGAAGCGGCTGCACTCTTTTTTATTGCGATCGGCTGCATGCTGGTGGTCGCGCAGTTTCGCGCCAAGCCGATCAATGCGCTGATTGTGATTTCGCCTTACGGCGTCGCTTTTCTGATTTGCTGTTACCTGGCATGGGGCGGCGATCATTTTCTGCCGATTATTGCAGCAGCGCCGGTGCTTGGACTGGCGATATTCTATGTCGTGTTGTTTGGCGCCCGCGCGCAACACAGGCTCGACACGGCTGCGAATGAGCGCAATAAACTCATCGGCGAACTTCGCGCTGCGCGCATTGCGGCCGAGCACGCATCGGAAGCAAAGTCGATGTTTCTCGCTAATATGAGCCATGAAATCCGCACGCCAATGAATGGCGTTCTCGGTATGGCGGAGCTTCTGGCGGCGACGGAACTCGATAACCGACAGCGGATATTTACCGAAACAATTCATAAATCCGGCGCGGCGCTGGTTACGATTATCAACGATATTCTCGACTTTTCAAAAATCGAGGCCGGCAAGCTGGAGCTTGAATCAACGACTTTCGATTTGCGCGCGTCAGTTGAGGATGTTGCTGCATTGGTCGCTTCGCGGGCCCAGGAAAAACAGATCGAAGTTATCGTGCGTTTCCAGCCCGATTTGCCGAATGTTCTGCTGGGCGATGGCGGCCGGATTCGTCAGGTGGTCACCAATCTGGTTGGTAATGCAATCAAGTTTACCGAGGCCGGCCATGTGCTGATTAACGTGTCGGGAGAGTTGATCGGCAATGACGCCTGCATTCGCGTTGAAGTCATCGACACCGGCGTTGGCATTCCCGAGGAAAAAGTCGAACATATATTCGATGCGTTCCATCAGGCGGATTCAACAACGACCCGAAAATATGGCGGCACCGGTCTCGGCCTGTCGATTTCCAGCCGGCTTGTCGAAGCTATGGGCGGCGCAATCGGCGTCGAATCGCAAGTGGGCAAGGGCTCGACATTCTGGTTCGAAGTGACGCTGCCAGTTTGTGAGGGAAGCAAGATCTCCTGGCAGCCGGCAATCAACATTGATGGTCAGCGCGTTCTTATTGTCGATGATGTCGCTGTCAATCGTCAGATTCTGACGGAACAATTGCGTTCGTGGAATTTTGAAACAGAAGACGCCTCTTCCGGCGCTGAAGCGCTCGCACGGCTGACGCAAGCCCACATGCGTGGCAAGCGTTTTGATATGGCGATCCTCGATTTCCATATGCCGGAGATGGACGGCGAAGAACTTGCCCAGCGCATTCGGGCAAACCCCGACTTTGACAATGTGCGTTTGATGGCGTTGACATCGGTGGATGGTATCGGCGATGCGCGCCGTTTTCGCGAAATTGGCGTTTCAGCCTATCTCGTCAAGCCGGTGCGCGGGGCAATGCTGCGTAAGACGATTGCCGACATATTGGGCGGTGAGCATGAGACAGACGATGAAAGCGTTCGTCCGGTTGTCGCGCGTCACCCGGTCGCCTCAACGGCTCAGGCTATCAATCGACACTGCATTCTGTTGGCTGAGGACAATGAAGTAAATCAGCTTGTCATTCGCCATATGCTCGATCCGAACGCCGTAGAAATGGTTATTGCTTCGAATGGCCGTGAGGCCGTTGAGCACTATGAAAGCGATCCGGACCGCTTCGATCTCGTGCTGATGGATGTGTCGATGCCGGAGATGGACGGCTATGAAGCGACAACGGCGATCCGCGAGTTTGAGGAGCGGAACGGGATCGTTCGCACCCCGATTGTCTGTCTGACCGCGCATGTCATGGCGAGCGATATAGACGCCGCTCACGAAGCGGGGATGGATGATTATCTCGCCAAGCCGGTCAGCAAGGACAAGCTCGATCACACCGTTGCGCGATGGGTCGCGGGCGAGGCTGGCGCTGCGAACGCGACGGGCTAGTATTTAGGGATCGCGCCGGTATTGCGAAAAACCGGATTCCACTTTTCCGCCCGGCGCTCTAGCCGGCCAGGCGTTCAAGGTCTTCGTCGGACATCTCGAAATTAGCGTAAACGTTCTGTACATCGTCGCAGTCTTCGAGCGCGTCGATGAGTTTCATCAAGGTCTCCGCCTTGTCCGATTCAACGGCGATCGTGTTCTGCGGCTTCCAGAAAGGTTTCGCCGTCTCCGGCTCGCCGAAGGTTTTTTCCAGCGCCGAGGCGACATCGGCAAGCTGGTCGAAAACGCAGTATATTTCGTGAGTCTCCTCTGACGACTGAACATCGTCGGCCCCGGCTTCTATCGCGGCCTCCAGCATGTCGTCTTCGCTGGCCTTGTCGCCCGGATATTCAATATAGCCGACGAGATCGAACATGAACGAGACCGAACCCGTCTCGCCCATATTGCCGCCATTCTTGGAAAAGATTGAACGTACTTCGCTGGCGGCGCGATTGCGGTTGTCGGTCAGGGCCTCGACGATGACGCCGACGCCCGCGGGGCCGAACCCTTCATAGCGGATTTCCTCGAAATTCGCCTCGGCCGCGTCAGTCGACTTCTTGATGGCGCGCTCGATATTGTCCTTCGGCATCGACTGCGCCTTGGCGGCGGCGATGGCGAGGCGAAGGCGCGGATTAAATTCCGGGTCCGGCGCGCCCATCTTGGCGGCCACCGTGATCTCCTTCGATAGTTTGGAGAACATTTTGGACCGCTTGGCGTCCTGGCGGCCTTTGCGGTGCTGGATATTGGCCCATTTACTATGTCCGGCCATGGCGACCTCACTCAGGTTGTCGGATTGCTGTGATCAGGAAGCGCGCGATGTAGCCCGCTAGAGCCCGTCATTCAAGTTTTGCCCCTTGCCGGGGTCTCCCTTCACGGTGTAGGCGCGCATCCGGCGGCGGAAAAAGAGCGGGAAATCACGATGACCCTTGATGGAAAGACCATTCTCATAACCGGGGCGTCCCGCGGCATAGGCGCGGCGGCGGCGAAAGCCTGTCAGGCGGCGGGGGCCCGCGTCCTTGCTCACGCTTCGAGCCCAAGTGCTGCGGCGGAGGAGACGGCGGCGGCTCTGGGCCAGGCGCCGGATGATTTCCTGTTCGAAGATCTTGGCGAGGCCCACGCCGGCTTTCGGCTGGTTTCGGCCGCGCTTTCGCGGGTGGGCCGGCTCGACGGCGTCGTCAACAATGCCGGGGTCTATACGGCCTCGCCATTGACCGGCCCGCTGGAGGCGTGGGACGCCGGCTGGGCGCGTGCTGCGGCGGTCAACATTCAGGCGCCGGCGGATATCTGCCGGTCGGCGATCGAGCATTTTCGCGCGCGCGGTGACGGCGGCGCCATCGTCAATATTGCAAGTCGCGCCGGCCATCGCGGCGACGGCGTGGAAAACGCGTCTTATGCGGCGTCGAAAGGCGCCGTACTCGCCATGACCAAAACCTGGGCGCGCGGGCTCGCGAACGAAAACATTCTGCTCTACGCCATCGCACCGGGTTGGGTCGAAACCCGCATGGCGCCTCAGGACATCGCTGCGCGGGCTGAGGCGGTGAAGGACGTTCCTCTGGGGCGTGTCGCGGATCCACAAGAGGTCGGCGCCATGATTGCGTTCCTGATGAGCGGCGCCTGCCCCTCGGCGACCGGATCGACTTTTGACATCAATGGTGCGAGTTACGTCCGATAGACTTGCAGTCAGCGTTGTTGTTGATTAAATAACCGCCGACCACAGAAGAGTCTTATGTCAGAGATTGTAATCAGCTGAACCACTTTGCATGACGTGCGCCCACGGCTCGCGTCCGGTTTGGCTATTCTCTCTGGACATTCCAATGAACATTTCGAAGGCGGAGCAACGAACGCTCCATGTACTCGCGCGCGGTGGCGCTGTAGTCGTTGAGAAAAACGAGGCGGGAAAAATTATCGAGGTCAACTGCGTGACGCGGGAGGGCTGGACGCTGCACGATTGCAACCTGGGCGTTTTCAGGCGCCTGAAGCGCCGGCGTCTGATCGCCTCGTCAGGCGGCGGACCCTATCGCATCACGCAACAGGGACGGCGCAATGTGCGCGCTGAACTCGATAACCGCGCCTGATCAGACGGAGGGCTGGGCCTCGCTCAGCCTTCCGCCTATGCGGATCGGCTCGATTTTTTGTGCGAGCCCGGTTGCGGGGTCGGTTTCCACAAAGATACCGCAAATCGTCGCCTCGCCGGCGGCGGGGGAAAACCGCCCGCCCGGCATCTTTGTGACGAACCGGTGCAAGGGCTCGGTTTTTTCCATGCCGATGACGCTGTCATAATCTCCGCACATGCCAAGATCGGTAATGTAGCCCGAACCGCCTGACAGGATATGATGATCCGCTGTCGGAACATGGGTGTGCGTGCCGACGATCAGGCTGACGCGGCCGTCAAGATAGTGGCCCATGGAATATTTTTCACTGGTCGCTTCTGCGTGAAAGTCGACGATAACGGCGTCCGCTTCACGGCCGAGCTTGACGCCGTCAAGTTCGCGATCAACCGCCGCACACGGATCGTCAATCGCCTGCGGCATTGAACGTTGTCCCTGGGCGTGGATCACAAGGACATTGCGTCCGTTTCTGTCCTGAGCCATGACCGAGCCCCGGCCGGGATTGGAGGGCGGGAAATTCACCGGCCTTAAAAGCCGCGGTTCCTTGTCGTAATAATAAATG
>CAMYNO010000340.1 GCA_947259815.1 uncultured Parvularculaceae bacterium | reverse complement strand
CAGCGCCGCGCGCGGGCGAATACGCCATAAGCCGCGCGGCGCCCGTACAGGATATCGGCCAGTATTTATCATCGCGACAAAGCATAAACCCGCCGGCACAAGTGACGATAACTATCGACCGAAAGCGGGTTTCATCGAAGATTTTACGGTTATGAGTATATCGCGGCGCCGGCTTCGCGTTATTGGAGTTTTTGCAGATCAGATCGATCACTGCGCCCTCATCCTGATGGAAATTTCTCCTTCGCCCTTCGAGACGAGCCTTCGGCTCAGGATGACGGAGAAAATTTGTCGCGAAGGATTGGTTTTGCAGAATTTTTGCAGCCGAGCCCGGCGCCCTAGCCTTCGAGTTTGGAGAAATCGGCGACCCGCTCGGTAGCCCGGATAAATCGCTGCAATAATGCTAGACGGTTTTTTCGAATTGCTGGATTTTTATCATTCACCGTTATGTCGGAGAAAAAACCGTCTATAGGATATCGCAAAATAGCGAGAGCTGACATTGCGTTTTCAAATTTGTTTTCGGCAATCGCTAACCTGAAGATAGGCTCTTGCTGCTGAATATTTGAATATAAAGAGGCTTCCGACGAGGGAGTTAGCAGTAAGTCTTCTTTTACGTCGCCAAAATCCTTCTGCCCTTTTTCCTTTTTGAGTTCATCACGAATAATATTGCCTGCTCGCTTGTAGGCTATGATTAAATTGCTCCCCTCTGGAGTCGCTAAGAACGATTCAAGCGCGATCAATTTGCGCAATATAATAACTACATCGTTTAGTGGGTTTCCTTCGGCGTCGATGAGTACAGCTTCTATGTGATCGTGACGATGACCGTTGTCACGAAGAAATACCCTGAGGCGGTCTCGAATGAAATCCAGCAAATCGACAGATAGTGTTTTGCCAGTCCTAATATGGTTAGATATGTGTTCGATAAACTCTTTTGAATCTTCAGATTCGCCAGCGATAATGTCTTTAACACGCTTGTATTCTCGTTGAACGCTTCCAAGCGTATCTGCTGCGCGTGTGCCTATTACATTAACTGCCGCAGCGTAGTGCAGTACAAGCAAAGTAGACAACTCAAATTCTTCGTCAGCACTTAAAATGATGGCAATCACACCCAACGCCGCGCGCCTCAACGCAAAGGGATCGCTCGATCCGGTTGGTTTTTTGTCGATAGCCCAAAAGCCAACGAGACTATCAATCTTGTCCGCCAGCGCCACCGCAACACTCACCGGCGCTGTTGGCGCATCATCACCTTGCCCCGCCGGTTTATAATGATCGCGAATGGCGTCGGCGATTTCCACCGCTTCGCCTTCTTCTAAAGCGTAGTACCGGCCCATCACCCCTTGCAGTTCGGGGAACTCGTAGACCATGCCCGTGACGAGATCGGCTTTGGCCAGCAAGGCTGCGCGCTCGGCCGCCGCCGGGTCGGCGCCCACTGCCGGCGCTATCTCTTTTGCGAGGGCCGCCACGCGGCGCGCCTTGTCGCCAACGGAACCCAGCCCCTCAAAGAACGTCACCCTGTCAAGATCATTGATGCGATCTTCAAGGCGCGTCTTCAAATCCTGATTGTAGAGATACCAGCCATCGGAAAGCCGCGCGGTCAGAACCCGCTCATAGCCCGTGCGCATGGCCGCGCCGCCGTCAGGCGCCTCGATATTTGCAACGCATACGAACTTGTTGGCGAGCCGACCGGTCTTCGGATCCTTGACCGAGAAATATTTCTGGTGGCCGCGCATGGAGGCGGTCAGCACTTCGTCCGGCAGTTTCAAGAACTTCTCGTCGAACGAGCCCATGAGCGCGACCGGCCATTCGGCGAGCCCGGCGACCTCATTCAACAGGGCCTGATCGTCGACAAGTTCCAGCCCCTGCGCCTTGCACAGGGTCGCGGCGTCGGCGGCGATAATTTCCCGGCGCTCATCGGCGTCAAGCACGACATGGGCGGCGCGCAGTTTCGACGCATAATCGTCAAAGCTGCGCGTCTGAATAACGCCCGGCGTCATGAAGCGATGACCTTCGGTCTCATCGCCCGACGTCACCCCGTCGATCTCGAACGCAATCGGCTCTTCATTGAAAACGCAAAGAATGCGGTGGAGCGGGCGCACCCAGCGCAGGCTTTCATCATCGCCGCTCGATGTTCCCCACCGCATGGATTTCGGCCAGGAAAAACCGCGAATGATTTCCGGAACCGCCTCGGCAATCACCTCTGCGGTGTCGCGGCCGGTCTGTTCGATCACGGCCACATAGAACTCGCCCTTTTTATCGGACCGCGTTTCGCAGTCATCGAGGGAGGAAAGTCCCGCCGATTTGAGGAACCCTTCGACCGCCTTTTCCGGCGCGCCGACGCGCGGGCCCTTTTTCTCCTCGCGCCTGTCGGGCTGGCGCGCCGGCAGGCCGGCGGCGACGCAAACGAGCCGGCGCGGTCCGGCAAAACTCTTCACACCCTCCGGCATGAACCCGGCGTCGAGCAGCGCCTTGTTGACGGCGCGCGCCAGATCGTCCGCGGCGCGTGATTGCATGCGCGCTGGAATTTCTTCGGAGAACAGTTCGAGCAAAAGTTCAGGCATGGGCGCGGGTTCTAGGGGGCGCTGCGCCCCTTCGCAATAGGGCGGCTAGTCGCCCGGCTGACGAAGGAAAAGCGCTACGACAGGTCCACGGGGTCGAGCGGTGTGAACAAATCACGCGCGCCCTCGACCTTGTCGATGGCGGTATAGTCGCAAACCGCGCCGAACCGCTCCCACATGGCGGCGACGGTCTTGTTCTCGTGGGCGGCGGCGATGGCGTCCTGCGATTTCCAGCAAAAGACCTCGACCAGCGTTCCGTCCTTTGCACGCCCGCATAAAGTGGGCCCGTCGCCGACAAGCCCTTCCGCGCGCAGGGTCGGCAGATGGGATTTCATCTCGGCCAGCAATTCGGCTTCCTTGCCGCGCTTGGGGCGGTAACAGGCAATGACCATCACTTCGTTCATGGCGTCCTCATTTCAGTTGAATACGCACGCATCGAGACCGTCGCGCCTGACCTGGTCCATCCGTTTACGGACAGTTTTTACGCGGCGGCGCACATAAGGCCCCGGCGGGTCGACCCGCCATTTATGCGGGTTCGGCAGGACAGTCGCCAGCAACGCCGCCTCGCCCTTGTTGAGATCGCGCGCGCGCTTGCCGAACCGGGCCTGCGCCGCCGCTTCCGCGCCGAAATACCCGTCGCCCCATTCGGCAATATTGAGATAGACTTCCATGACGCGGCGCTTTGGCCAGAAGGTTTCGATCAGCGTCGTCATCCACGCTTCCACCCCCTTGCGCACCCAGCCGCCGCCATTCCACAGGAACGCATTCTTCGCCGTCTGTTGCGAAATGGTCGAGGCGCCGCGCAGACGCTTGCCGTTCTCCGCCTCGTTCATCGCGTCTTCTATCGCCTTGAAGTCGATGCCGTTGTGCAGGCAGAACCGCGTGTCTTCCGCCGCGATGACGGCGGTGACGAGGTTGGGCGAAATTTCTTCCAGCGGCGTCCATGGATGGATAATTACGTCGCCGGACATTTTCCGCTGCAACATGGTCAGCGTTCCCGGCGGCGCCAGCAGCGCATAGGCGCCGGCCCAGACGATCGACGCGCCGACCAGAGCGAAAACGGCAAAAACCGCCCCACGCAGGATAATCGTCACGCGGTCAAGCGCCCCACGCTGCGACCAGCTTTTCTTGTGCTTTGTTTTCGACGTTTTCCGCGCCATCCCCGACCCCCGAAACGAAATGGGCGGCGCGACGGCCGCCCATCAATCGACGATACCGCGCCGCGCTATTTTATCAAGGACAGAACGATTGCCGATACAATCCAGCCGACGAGCAGGTGCGATCCGTCGATGAGCAACAAGGTCGTGTTATGCGCCGGCAGATAGACATAAGCATAGGCCGCAAACGGCAACGCGAAGAAAAACCAGAGCGTTATCGCCGCCATTACCGCGCCGCCGATATCCGACACGCCTTTCCATTTCAGCACAAGGCCGATGCCAATGACCTGCATCAGCGTGATGACGAAGCCGAGCAGCATATAGACCGGCGACATTTCTTCCGCGTCCGCGGCGTTCAATCCTTCCGCCGCCATCCACGCTTCTGAAAAGATCGCGCCGTACCAGGCAAAACCGACAAGATAAAATGCAATCGCCGCAACGATCACTGCAACAAGGTTCAGTCCAAAGAGTCTGGGCATCAATCGCCTCCCAATATTGTTTGGGCTATTTTAAACCCATGGGACAGCGCTGAAAAGGTAGGGATGCGGATATTCCGTCATCGAAATATTGCGCGAATTACAAGTGGACGAGCCTTGTGCGGCGCAGCATTCGCGTTGTTACGCTTCCGCGTAATCGACGACGCCGGCGCCTTCCCGCGCGCCCTGCGGGCTCTTCAGCCACGCCTCGCAACAGGCTTGCGATAGTTTTCGCACCCGCAGAATAAACGACTGGCGCTCGGCAACGGAAATAACGCCGCGTGCGTCAAGCAGGTTGAATATGTGCGAGGCTTTTATGCACTGTTCGTAAGCCGGCAGCGGATAGGCGCTTCCCGCTTTTTCGCCGGCGTCCAATATCGCCGCGCAGGCCGCCTCGGCCTCCTTGAACTGACGAAAAAGTACGTCGGTGTCGGCAATCTCGAAATTATAGGCCGATTGTTCGACTTCGTTCTGATGGAAAACATCGCCATAGGTGAACGGCGCACCATCCGGCTTGGCGCCGCCATAGACAAGGTCGAAACCGTTATCGACGCCCTGCACATACATGGCGAGGCGTTCAAGGCCGTAGGTGATTTCGCCAGTCACAGGTTTGCAGTCAAAGCCGCCGACCTGCTGGAAATAGGTGAACTGAGTCACCTCCATACCATCGCACCAGACTTCCCAGCCAAGCCCCCAGGCGCCCAGCGTCGGGCTTTCCCAGTCATCCTCAACGAACCGTATGTCGTGTACGGAACGATCGACGCCGATGGCGTCGAGCGAGCCGAGATAGAGATCCTGAATGTTTTCCGGCGACGGCTTTAAAGCCACCTGAAACTGGTAATAGTGCTGGAAGCGATTGGGGTTTGCGCCGTAGCGTCCGTCCGTCGGTCGGCGGCAGGGCTGGACATAGGCCGCGTTCCACGGCTTCGGCCCCAGCGAGCGCAACGTCGTCGCCGGATGAAACGTGCCGGCCCCCATTTCCATGTCATAGGGCTGAAGGATGACGCAGCCATTCGCCGCCCAGTAATTCTGCAGCGTTAAAATCAGATCCTGAAAAGTTTTTGCCTGCGTCATCGTCCCGCCAGTGATTGTCCCGCCAGTAGTAGTCCCGTCAGTCATCGGTCAAATTTCGGCGGACGCTAGGGGCGCTCAAGGCGTGGGTCAAGCGCGGGAAAGGGACGCGGGCTTTTCACGCTCAAGACATTCGGGCAGCGCCGCGCGCATCCGCCCGGCAAAATACCGCAAGCCGATTTCATCGCGCGCCACCGGCCCCGGCGCGACGCCGGCGCCCATGCCTGCCTGGGTCCGCTCTATAATGTCCTTGTCTTCGCTATTGACGATGCGGTTCACCCGCCAGTTGAGATAACGCGCCGCCGTCATTTCCCGCCTTGCATCGGGCAAGGCGTAAGAGATTTCACGCAGCAAGGTGCGGTCCGGCGAGAGCGGAATGAATTGCATGAAATCGATCTGGTCGGGATAGATATCGAACGCCAGGTTCGGCCATAGTTTTACATATCGCCATTGCCGCCGCCGCGCCGCCGGCAGATGCTCGGCCGCTGGCAGGAATTTGCGATAGGCTTTCGCGGAAAGCGTACGGGCCGGCGCGGCGTCAACATCGGCGCTGATGACGCAGGCGCCGTCTTTAATGTCCAGCGCATAGCTTTCGCCCACAAGCCCGTCGAGCCCTTTATGGGCGATCGGCAGATGTAAGAAGTCCACGTAATTTTCAACGCCGATCTTCCAGTTGATCGCCCGCTCTCGCAAAGTAATGCGCCCGAGTGCACGCATCTGCGCCGTTTTGTAGATTTCAAATTCTTCGGCCAACGGCGCGATGAATTCTTCGAACGAGATCTCGCCCGCGCCCATACGCACGAAGACAAATCCACCCGCTTCCCTCAGCGCCAGCGGGAAAAGGCCATATTGATCCGTATCAAAATCTTCGTAGCTTTCACGCTTTGGCACGCCGACGAGACGGCCGTTCAGATCATAGGTCCAGGCGTGATAGGGACAGACTATGCGCGAGGAACACGCGCCAAACGGCTCGTCCAGCAATCGCGCCGCCCGATGGCGGCAGACATTGCGAAAGGCGCGCAGGGCGCCATCCTCCGAACGGATAACAAACACCAGCGCACCAAGGAATTCCAGCGTCGCATATTGGCCGCGCTCGGCGATATCGCTTTCGTGGCAAACAATCTGCCAGCTTGGCGTGAAAATTTCGTCACGCTCGCGCGCGAGAAAATCCGGATCGGTATAGACCCATGGCGGCAGGCCAGTCTCGATATCGGCAACGAGCTTAGGCATTTTTCGCATTGCCGCGCTTTGAAAAATAGAACACCGGCAGGCCTGCCACGATCAGGACCGCGCCCCAAAAAAGCGTCGTCAAACCGGCGCCGGCCATGGCGATGAGAGAATAGGCAAGCGCGATTATGGCAATCATCGCCCATGGCTTTGCTTTGCCAATTGAAAACCGCAACTCCGCTAATGCCGATAACGCATAGGGAAGCAGCGTCGCCAATGTCGACATGGCGATCAGAAAGGTAAAGGCGGCGACAAGACCATCCGCATAGTTCAATACAATCAGCGCCGTCGCGAAACCTGACGACATCAGCAACGCCCGTGACGGCGCGCCGCCGGCGTTCCTGAATGACAGGCCGGACGGCGCAGCGCCATCACGCGCCGCGGCCATAGCCATCTGCCCCCCTAAAAAGATATTGCCGTTCAGCGACCCGGCGGTGGAGATCAAAGCGCCAATCGCAATCATCGGCGGGCCCCAGGCGCCAAACTGTGTCGCCGCTGCAGAAAACGGCGCTTCGGAAACCGCCAGTTGCGCCGGCGGAACAAGCAACATCACCGCGGCGGTCGCCGCGATATATAATACCGCCACGGACAATGTCGCGGTAATCACTGCGCGCGGAATCGTTCGGCTCGCATCGCGCACATCTTCCGCCGCCACAACGCCGGCCTCAATGCCGACGAATGCCCACATGGTCAGCAGCGCCGAAGCCGCCAGCGCTTTATAGGCGGGTATACCCTGCGGATTGAATTCGGGAATGTTGGAAGCGTCGCCGACCGCAAGCCCCAGTCCGACGATCATCAGCAACGGAATGATTTTTAAAACCGTCATGATCAACTGCGTCACTGCGGCTTCGGCGACGCCGCGAATATTAATGCCGGTAATCAGCCAGATCATCACCGCGGCGACAACGCCCTGTAAGAGGTTATTGCCGGCGAGTTGCGGAATGAGCGCGCCAAGATAACCGGCGAACGCAACACTGATTGCGGCAATGGCAAATACAATACTCAGCCAGTAACTCCAGCCGACGGCGAACCCGGCCAGTTCACCGAACGCATCGCGGACATAAACGTAAAACCCGCCGCTTTCACTGGTGCGGCCGGCGAGCCTTCCGAGCGTTAGCGCGATAACGATGGCGCCCATGCTGGTCAGGAGCCAGCCGAGAAAACTGATGGATCCATAAGGCGCCAGCACAGCCGGAAGCAGGAAAACACCGGACCCGATCATGACGCCCGCCGACATTGCCCAGCATTTCCAGAAGCCGATGGGTTTTTCGGTTTGTCTGATGTCGGACGTTTGCGCAGCGCTCATCGGATGAGCGTGCTGTGCATTGGCGGCGCCGTCAAGCGTGCGCCCGCCAGCGCAGGGACATACAGGAAAGCCCGGCGTCAATCTTCGAAATCTCCGACGTCGATAACGGAACCACCGCAAACCCTTTTTCGTCCAGCAGGTCCGCCGTTCGCGGATAGCGTGCGCTCAGGAATACGACGTCATTGACCCGCAACGCATTCGCCGCGCCTTCCTCGCCTTCCGGCGTGGCGATTGTCGTGTAAGCATCGAACACGCCAGTCTTGATGAGACGCGGCGTCGCCAGAACAGTTTTGTCGTCAATCAACCCGGAATCGCTTTTGAAATGCAAAATGTCGCGCGGCGTTTCAACGACCCTCGCGTTGCGGCCAAGTTTTTTCAGTATACTAACCAAGGCCGCCGCCCCGGCTTTATCGGTTCGGGCCGAAACGCCGATGATTACTTCTTCCGTCGTCGTCATGACGTCGCCGCCATCGACAAACCCGTCGGTGAGTTGAATCACCTCGCCAAACTTATTTTCAAACACAGGCCGTAATGCGGCGGCTTCCCCTGCCCGCGCCGGCGCCGCTGAACGCAGGAGGATGGCCGCTTCGGAGAACACCAGCGCCGGGTCTTCGACAAAAATGGAATCCGGCAACTCGTGCAGGGGTTCCAGCACGGTGACGTCGACGCCGGCATTTTCCAGCGCGCGGACATAAGCGCGATGTTCGGTATCAACGCCTTCAAATGACGGATTGTCGCCGTCGCCGGCGCGCAAGCCGTACACCACCGAGGGCGCCGACCAGCGAACAATGGCATGATCAAATTGGCAAGCGGAAGCTGATGTCATGT
>CAMYNO010000339.1 GCA_947259815.1 uncultured Parvularculaceae bacterium | reverse complement strand
TGAAATTGACCGTCTTCTTGGCGCGGAAAAAATTGACTGTATCTTTGTCGATGAGGCGCAATTCCTGACTGACGCGCAAGTTATGCAGCTTGCAAGGACTGTCGACCATCTGGACCTCCCCGTTATGTGTTATGGTCTGCGCACGGATTTTCGCGGCGAACTGTTTAGCGGAAGCGCACGATTACTGGCTGTCGCCGATGAAATTCGCGAGTTGAAAACGATCTGTCATTGCGGGCGAAAAGCGACCATGAACTTGCGCACTGACGCCGACGGCCGCGCGGTCAAGGAAGGCGATCAAATATCAATCGGCGGAAACGAGACGTATAAGTCGCTTTGCCGGAAACATTTTTACGACGCCATGGGCAATTAATTCGTATACTTACTTATCCATAGGCGCCATAATGATTGGCGATTGCCGCGCTGATTTTTACAAGTGCAGCATTCACGTCCTGGAGCGGCTCAATAATCTCGTCATGAATTTCCGGATAGGCGCCGACATGGCGGTCATTATCGCCAACCCGCTCGACCAGGTTGGATAGCGCATCCCCGGCCGGACTTTCCTTGGGAAAAATCTTCTTCAGGATCGCAATCGCTTCGGCAAGACGAAGATCGAGCGCAAGTTCAATGATATCATGCCGAGTGACATCGTGCCGCCGTGAAAACGCAGGCGCCCGCGCCACAAGCGATGCGGCCCGCCCGATCAACGCCTGTCGCACCGCATGCAATACGCCAAGATCCGCATTTACGCCGGCGCCGTTGACGCCGCGATCGGTCTCATTCATTGCGTCGCGCAAAGCATCATAGGCGCGCATATCGCGCGCCAAAAAGTCGGCCAAGGCGGAAAGTGATTGCGACAGGTTTTCAAGTTGCAAGGCCTGCAACACGGACTCGTAAATCTCCGCATTCTCCGAACGCCGCGCCATCCCCGCCAGCGCCGACCAGAAAGACGGCGAGAATAATCCGGCATACGCCCGCAGGATTGAAACGCTGGTCAAATCGCGGCCGCGCGCTGTCAGTTTCAAGATACTCTGCATACGCCCGGAATTGGCGGCATGTTCGATAAACCGATCAGGCTCGCGCTCGCTCGCCGCGCCGACGCCGCCGGCGACATTCACCGGCAACGCCATCTGCTGGAGAATCGCATTGTGCGGAATTGCGCGAATTGACCTTATCTCCGGCGGGCCGGCGCCGCGCGCAGGCCGTTTTACTTCACGCGATCCGGTTTTGACCAAAAGGTTTTGCGCAAATGAAAAGATTACATCGCGATAATCATCCCGCGCATAAAGCGTTTCCTGCCAGCTTTTCAGCGCCCGATAAACGTCCCATGAAAAATTGATGTCGTCATAATAGCGGTCGGAGAAATCCGGCGGCGGCGCCTCCACCGCCAGAGACCAAAGCGAGGAAATCGCGTCAGCGGCAATCTTTTCGGTTTCGAAGTGAAGATAGCCCTCCCCACCCTGAAAGCTGAACTCACAAGCGAGATTAATTCCCTCGCGCCGAAAGCGGCTGCGCACCCATGGCGTTGACAGATGGTCGATGCGTTCGCGATAGCCGCCGGGAAAAGCGCCCCGGCCCATGGATTCCCCATGGGTGTTGAATATGAGCGCTTCAACGTCGGGAATGCGCATTTTGCCGAGCGCGCGGGCGAACAGAACCTGCAACCGCTCCGCCGCCAGCGACGCCGGCGCCTGGCCCATAAACCGTCCGGAGTCGGAGTACCCGATCTGGATCGACATTCGCCCGCGTTTTTTAACATAGGCGCGGTATTCAGGCTCAGCCAGCAGGCGCTCGATAAAACGGCCGCCGCCTTCCAGCGCCTGAGGCGTTTCAAACAGCGGAGAGATATCGAGCTTTTCTTCAACGCCGTAAAGGCGCGCCAGATAGATCGCCCCCATCACCGTCGCCGGCGCTTCGCATTCGGCAATCAGAAAGCGTATCGGCGTATCGGCGTCGATATGCTTTAACATCTGTGCACAGAGCATGAACTGGCGTCGCGCTGTCATCTGCTCAAGAAAGACCGAGCCGAAATTGACCGCGGCAATTTTCGCCGCGCGCGCTTTTGTCGAAGCAATGTCGAGGGCGGAACGCCCGTGAAAATCCTTGTCCGGATCAAGGCCGAGATCGGCCCGCAAGGCCGAGCGCACCTGCGCCGCATTAACGCGCAGATGAATACGTGCAACGCCCAATCCAAACGCAGCCATTTCCGACCGTAAAAGGGAAAGCTTGACCGCCTTGTCGTCGTCGGTTTGCGATTGCAGGGCGGCGTCAATCACCGCCATCGCCGGTTTGAGCGAAACCAGCCGGCCTTCACTGTCCTCCGTCAATGCGTTGGCCGCCTCAACGACCGCAGCCGGATCCGACAGATCACCGGCAAATGCTTCGGCGTGCCGCCGGGTCGCATCGGCGACACCCTTCAGCTCATTGCGCAAGCTGACCATCGACGCATCATCGTCAATGCCTATCGCGTCAATCAGCGCAACATACCGATCAAGCTGCTTCGCCTTTTCGTTAAGGCGCAGGGTAATCGTTTTACCCCACTGAATATCGTTGCGTCCGTCGAGGTCATATCCGACCCAGCTCGCAACGCTCATCGGCGTCGGTGTTAAGTCGCGCCAACGCTCGGGGAAACGCTGCCGGGCAAGCGTCAATATTCGCAAGTTCAGCGAAGCGACGCCATCGCGGGCATAAGCGATTGATCGGAGCGCTTCGTCATGTTCTTCATCAAGCGTGATGGAAGCGGGCGGACCCGAACGCGTATTCGCAACGCGCCCGCGCCAGGAATCGACATCGTCAGTCGGATATTCGGCGATAAGCGCGCGTCGCTCCGGCGTGATGGCGAATGTCGGATGCGCCGTAAAAACAACGCCGATGGATGCTCTCTCAACCGCGGTTCGAAAGGCTTCGAAATCGAGGCCGGCAAGATACTCGAACGCTTCCTTCTCGGGATTGTCCTCGATACGCACGCGGTGGAAGCTCTCGGCTCTGACTTCGAAGCTGGCTCTTTCAAAATCGTCAATCGCCGCATCCAGTTCGGCGGTGTTGGCCGTGCCGTCTTCAAGGGCGAGGAACAGGCGCGACGCCAGCGACTGCACCGGATTGATAAGCGGGTCTTCCGCCGCGGAGTCACCGGCGGCCCGGAAGGCATCGCGCAGGATGGTGGCGTCAAGCTGTTGCAATGGTTTTATCATGAAACTTCAGGATGTTACGGCAGCGCACAATATTTGATTTCGGCGCGCGAAGCCAGTTTTGCCGTTGCGCCAACCGGACGCGCTTATCCGGGTAGTTTTCCCCAGCGCCAGGCGTGACGCAGCGCGCATTTTTACCGATTGTGGGGCGCCATTTATGCGCGACGCTCAATTGATGAGCGCATTCAGGCGATGCCGCGCGGCGGCGAGGATTTTCTGGTCGCAATTCCATGACGCGAATTATAAGGCGCCGCCGTAACGTGACGATAACTATCGACCAAATGCGGAAAAGAGCGCGATTTTCGCGTGAAGCGGGAAGATGACCCGACCTATTCGCCGGATTCCTTGAACCAGACTTCAACTTCGCCCTTGAGCAGAATGGTCAGCGGATTGCCGTGACGATCGACTGCCTTGCCGGCGGCGACGCGCACCCACCCTTCGGAAATACAATATTCCTCGACATTGGTTTTTTCTTCGCCCTTGAAACGCACGCCGATGTGCCTTTCGATGAGTTCCTCGTTGTAAAACGGACTCTCGGGATTAACGCTCAAACGATCGGGTAACTCGTCGGTCATTACTTTCCTGCCTTCACCTAGACGCCTTGCGCCCACACGCCATGAAAGCCGGCGGGCACGCGCTGCGGCAGGGATATACGGGCAATTGGCGGCGCCGCCAAATTTTGCGCGTCGAGTATATGCGCCTCGGAGCCGCCGTCGAGCGATGTGGTGAAAGTCAGGAGATAGCCGTCATCTTCTTCGCTCGCCCCAATCCTGGGCGCGAAGGCGGGTTCGGTCCCGAACATTCCTTTCGGAAATTCATGGCGAACGCTTTCGCCCGTCGTCAGGTCGTATTTCATCAGGCCGGAGAAACGCTGCTCGATACAATCGTCGAATATGACGTGATAGGAATATTTCGTTCGACGGCCGGTCCGGGCGCTATTGACCACCGGAAACTCCGACAGCGCATCATCAAGCTGCTCTTCGCGCCCCTCGCCGGTTTTCATATTCATGCGCCACAGGAATGGCTGCGCCCGCAACGCCAGAACGTCCGCCATCGCCGCATAGGGACCGTATTGCGGATCGGGATCGAACCCGTTTCCAACCATTTTGCACGCGGCCATCACCACCTCGTCGCCTTCTTCCCACGCATTGATAACGTGGTAGATGTAACAGGTCGGGAACTCGAACCATTTCGCCTCGCCGCCCTTTCGCGGCACAACGCCAAACCGCGTCGGCTGGTTCGCCACATGGATCTGCCACATGCGATTACGAATGGCGGACTGGGAAAAAATCACCGGCAGATCGTGAAGCACGACGTAATTCTCCGTCATGCCCATATCGTGCGGCAGGCGCGGACCGGGCAGGTCGATCTCCTGAAAATGCGTCAGCTCTCCAGCGGCTGACACCGTTCCGGTCCACATTTTCGGCTCGTATAAAGCATAGTCAAAAAAGACAAGCTCGCCGGTTTCCGGATCGACCTTTGAATGGGCGGAAACATTTTTCGGCAGCGCCCCGCCGAAATTCTCTGTGCGGATTGTCTCAAGCGTCTGCGCATCGACGGCGACGGGCTGGCCGGAGATATACCAAAGCGCCAGCAGTTTCCCGCCGTGATACACGACATCGGTGTTCGCGGTGTCGCGATAGTGAACCGTGCGGCCGGGCGCATCGCGCGACGGCTCGAATATACCGGGGAGAGGCGACGATCCGTTCGCCTTGAAATCCTGCGTCGCCACATAGCGATTGGCGTAACGGGCCCTGCCGTCTTCGAACCAGATCCCGTGGATCATGCCGTCGCCGTCGAACCAGTGATGCATCCCCTTGGGCGGCGTTTTCGGGTTTGGACCGTTGCGGAAATAGCCGCCCTGAAGATCACGCGGAATTTCACCAATGACGGGCAGGTTCCCTGCGCTGACTTCCTTTTCCACCGGCGCGTAAAGACCGTGCAGGTATGGGTTTTGGTCGTTGATGGAGTAAGCGTTCATTGTTCTAGGTTATGCGAAACGAACGCCCGAAGAAACTATTCCGCACAGCTTCTCAATGCCTAGAGAAAAAGCGCCCTAACCCGTATCCGCTCATCCCGGCGAAAGCCGGGATCCATAGCTGTAAAAGCAGCGCGTGCCGTCCTGGACCCCGGCTTTCGCCGGGGAGAGCGGCGATATGAACTGAGAAAACCAGCTCCTGCAGTACCGTCGCCGCGATTGCGCTTTCTTTCGAAATTGACTCGGGCTAGCCAATTCCTGCAATCCGACGTTGAGTCAAAAGGCATCCCTTGGCCAGAAATTCCGACACCTATGTTTGCCAGTCCTGCGGCAATGTTACGGCGAAATGGGCCGGGCGCTGCGAGGCATGCGGCGAATGGAACACGATTGAGCAGGAACTGGCCGAGGCCGCGCCGCCGGGCGCTCTTGGCGCGGCGCCCAAGGGAAAGACGAACAAGATAGAGTTTGCATCTCTTGACGGCGCAGCAAAACCGGAGCCGCGCCTGCTCACCGGCAATCAGGAATTCGACCGGGCCTGCGGCGGCGGGCTGGTTCCGGGCTCCGCGCTCCTTATTGGGGGCGATCCCGGCGTCGGTAAGTCTACGCTGCTCCTCCAGATCGCCGCCGGCCTCGCCAAGGGCGGCGGCAGCGTCGCCTATATCTCCGGCGAGGAAGCGGCGGCGCAGATCACCGCCCGCGCCCATCGCCTGAAAGTTAATGCAGCGCCGGTTCAGCTCGCTACGGCGACATCGCTGCGCGACATTCTCGCGAGCCTCAAGGCAAACAAGCCGGACGCGGTCATCATCGATTCGGTGCAGACGCTCTGGTCCGATGCGCTGCCCGCGGCGCCCGGCACGGTGACGCAGGTGCGCGCCTGCGCCCATGAGCTGGTGCGGTTCGCCAAGCAGACCAACACCATCGTCATGCTTGTGGGCCATGTGACCAAGGACGGGCAGATCGCCGGACCCCGCGTTGTCGAACATATGGTTGACGCGGTTTTGTATTTTGAATCGGAAACAGGCCGCGACTTC
Organism: uncultured Parvularculaceae bacterium; assembly: GCA_947259815.1. Lineage (GTDB taxonomy): Bacteria > Pseudomonadota > Alphaproteobacteria > Caulobacterales > Parvularculaceae > Hyphococcus. The sequence continues at coordinate 3,436 of CAMYNO010000339.1, read as the reverse complement.
CGAATTTTGCGCGCAGTGAAAAACCGTTTCGGCGCCGCCCATGAAATCGGCGTTTTCGAAATGACGTCGGCGGGCCTTGCGGAAGTATCCAATCCGTCGGCGCTCTTCCTGAGCGAAAATGAGACGCCGGTTTCCGGCGCGGCGGTCTTCGCCGGGATCGAGGGAACGCGCCCGGTGCTGGTCGAAATTCAGGCGCTGGTCTCTACCTCAACCCTCGCCGCCCCGCGCCGGGCGGTTGTCGGCTGGGACAGCGCCCGGCTTTCCATGCTGCTTGCGGTCCTCGACGCCAGAGCCGGCCTCGATTTCGGCCGTAATGATGTGTTTTTGAACGTCGCCGGCGGGCTTCGCATATCCGAACCCGCCGCCGATCTTGCCGCCGCGGCGGCGCTCTGCTCGTCCCTATTCGACACGCCCATCGCGCCGGGCAAGGTCGTATTCGGCGAAGTGGCGCTTTCCGGCGCTGTGCGCCCGGTCAATCAGGCGGCGGCCCGCCTTAAAGAGGCCAGAAAGCTCGGCTTTGATGGGGCTGTCGTCCCCACCGGCGTCGATGAATCGCACCTCGATCTCAACGTGGCGGAAACGCTTGGCGATCTTGTTGCATTGATCCGCAGCAAATGAGCCGACGTCAGTTGAGATCGGTGGAATTCGCGGCTATTGAGGGGCGCGGACAGCAGGCGAATCGACCGATGCTAAATTGGGCGATCAAAATGGGCGCGAAGTAAGTATGTTTGACCTATTGTTCCTTGTGGTCGTCGGGCTTTCCACGGCCTTCGCCGTTTTACGGGGCGGTTTGCAGGAACTGTCTACCCTTGTCGCCCTTGCCGTCGCGGCCGGGCTCGCCTGGATCACGGCGCCGCCGCTGCTTGGCCTCTTCGGTCTTGCGGGGAGTTTTTTCGGAACGATTATTGTCGCCGCCGCCCTGATCGGCGTCTTTTTCATCGCCGCCCATATCGGGTGCCATCTGCTTTTGAAACGCATTCCGATGTCCAAGTCGATGCGCCGGTATAACCAGATTGGCGGCGGAATATTCGGGGCCCTGCGGGGCCTCGCGCTTATTGGGCTCGGCTATCTTGGCTATTCCTATTACCTCGACGAAGCGCGCCAGCCCGATAGCGTCAGGAATGCGCTGAGCCGGCCGATCGCCGCCGGTATCGCCAACTGGTTTGAAGGATTTGCGCCCGCCTCGACCGAACTCGACGGCATTGGCGCCAGCGATCAGGAAGCCGAAGCCGACCCGTCGCAAGCCGGATATGACCGCGCCGCGCGTTCCGGTCTCAATGAAATCGTAACAACCGTGACGACGACAGGCGAAGACCCGCAAACCCCTGCGCCCCAGGACGATATTGCCGATCTCCTTAGCGGGGAAGATCAGTGATGGGCGCACAGGCGCATCCCTTTTCCGCCAAACGAGTCGCAGACCGCCTTACAAAACTTGGACAAGACTATCGCCGCGACGACGCCGCCCGCATCGCGCCCCGAATGCTGCATGAAGAATGCGGCGTCTTCGGCATTATCGGCACCAAGGACGCGGCGACGATCACCGCCCTCGGCCTTCATGCCTTACAGCATCGCGGTCAGGAAGCGGCTGGCGTCGCCACCTTTGACAGCGAACATTTCCATACGGAGCGTCAGCTCGGCCTCGTTTCCGATACGTTTTCGGAAGCCGACATTTTCAACCGCCTGCAAGGCGACAGCGCCATCGGGCACACACGCTATTCGACCCAGGGCGATACGGTGCTGCGCAATGTGCAGCCGCTATACGCCGATCTCGACCAGACCGGCGTCGCCATCGCTCATAATGGCAACCTGACCAACGCCAAGACGCTGCGCGCCGATCTCGTTCGCCGCGGCTGTATCTTCCAGTCCACGTCGGATTCGGAAATCTTCCTGCAACTGACGGCGCGCTCGCAATATCTGACCGCCACGGACAAGCTGATCGAGGCGTTGAAACAGGTGGAAGGCGCTTATGCGCTGACCGTCCTGACGCCGGAAGGATTGATTGGCGCGCGCGACCCGGTCGGCATTCGCCCGCTTATCCTTGGCGATCTCGACGGCGCGCCGATCCTCGCATCGGAAACATGCGCGCTCGATATTATCGGCGCGAAATTCATCCGCGACGTCAAGCCGGGCGAAGTCGTCATCTGCCGCGCCGACGGAACCATCGAGAGCCGCCAGATTTCACCGGCGCCAAATCAGGCGCGCCCGTGTATTTTCGAGCTGATCTATTTCGCCAAGCCCAATTCGATCGTAGACGGACAAAGCGTCTATGAGTTGCGCAAACGCCTTGGCGAAAAGCTCGCCAAGGAAGCGCCATGCGAGGCCGATCTGGTTTCGCCGATCCCGGATTCAGGCGTCCCCGCCGCCATCGGTTACGCGCAGAAATCGAAGCTGCCATACGAAATGGCGCTCATCCGCTCGCACTTTATCGGTCGCACCTTTATCGAGCCGGAGCAGAAAATCCGCGAAGCCGGCGTCGCGCGCAAACATTCCGCCAATCGCGGGCTGATCGCCGGCAAGCGTGTTGTGCTGATTGACGATTCTATCGTGCGCGGCACGACCAGCCGCAAGATCGCCGAATTGTTACGCGCCGCCGGCGCCAGGGAAGTGCATTTGCGCGTCGCCTGCCCGCCAATTCAGCATCCTGATTTTTACGGCATCAACACCCCGTCGAAAGAAGAACTGTTCGCCACCGAACGCACGATTGAGGAAATGCGCGAACTGATCGGCGTCGACAGCCTTGCCTTCCTTTCTCTCGATGGGCTTTACAAGGCCTTCCGCAAAGGCAAGCGTGACGATGCCTCGCCGGCCTTTACGGATCATTGTTTTACCGGGGATTATCCGACGCGCCTGACGGACCGGGACGAATCAGAGCGCAATGCGATGATTACCCAGCTCTCCTTCCTGGCGGAGTCGGGCTGAGCGATTAAGCCGGCTTTCTCGCAATAATGAATACCGCCTTGCCCTTGCCGGGCGTCCATTCATAATCGATGACGAAACCGGCGTTCTTAATGGCGGCGACCAGTTCATCCTTCGAGAAGGTGTTTACAAACGGAATCCGGCCGAAGGCGCGCCCGATTGGAATCATAAGCCGTATCCAAAATCCCATCTCCCTAAGGCACGCAGTGCTGGTAATGAACACCCCGCCGGGCTTCAGCCAGCGATACGCCGTGGCGATCGCCGCTTCGTAATCCTCCAGCAAATGCAAAATAGACAAGCCGAGCACAGCATCGAGCGATCCGTCATCAACCTTGATATCGTCGATATCGACGCATTCAAACGTCACGTTCGATATTTGCGCCCCAGCGGCTTTTTCCTTGGCAATGTCGATCATCGCTGGCGAGATATCTGTCGCGCGGATATGTTTTACGAAAGGCGCGTGCTGAATTGCGGTGCCGCCCGTGCCGCATCCGAATTCCAGAACCTCGCTTTCCTTGCT